>JAFXZO010000036.1 GCA_017541205.1 Clostridia bacterium
ATGGTTTTGAAGTAGTCCACGTCGATCATCAGCAGGTACAGCCGGCTCACGTGGTCGTAGAGCTTATAGTTGATGAAGCTGGTCAGATTCTGGCGGTTATTCACCTGGGTCAGCTTATCCATGGAAATCTGCTGGCGGTTCGTCCCCACGTAGAGGCACAGAAGCTCCAGCATCATCGCGACGCACACCACCGGCAGGCTTTCCGTCAGGGCGGAGAACATCCACGCGATCAGCAGCGACAGCGGGAAGGACGCGACGATCAGCTTATGGGCGCGCCGGCTCGGGTCAAACTCCCTTTGCGAGGAAAGCGTCAGCCGCACCGCGACCACAAAGGAAGCCCCGATCAGGAACAGCATGAAAAAGCTGTAGTAGGAAAACCGGGTGTATTTTCCATCCTCCGTTACGGTGAACAGGAGCTGGTTCCAGTGGTTGGCGACGATGATGCCCAGCGGGATAATGCCGAGGAGCAGATACAGATAGCCTGACCGTTTCCTGTTTTCCAGGTTCAGCAGCGTTTCGCCGTATCCGCACCAGCTGAACACGCCCAGCACCAGGCCGATATAGTATACGTCCTTAAGCAGCCTCGTGAAAGGAAGCTTCCGGGGCAGCGGGATCATCCCGCTGTTGAGCAGGGTGAAGATAAAATTGCCCCCAAAGCAGATCAGGAACGAAACGAACACCCTGGAAAGCCACTGCTCCATCGTGGAGCGGGAAACGTTGTTTCGATTCCACAGCAATAAAAGCACCACAATGATGATGCAGATCAGATAGACTTCTGCGTACAAGGCGGAAGCGAGCAAAAAACCATCTCCTTCCAGGCAGACGGGGCGGCTGCCGTCAGGCCCTGCGTTTCAGGCCGACAGAAAAAAATATGCCGCGTGCGAAAGAATATGCCGCGTTTCCAGGCAGGCGTAAAACGCCCTCGAAAACGCAGACATAAGCCCATCCTTTCCGGCAGCCCCTCGATAGCAAGGAAGGATTGGGCGTTTTCAAGCATATTTGTACATATAATATTATCACATTATACGCAAAGAATTACCAGAGTGTTTTGCTTACAATCGTATTGCAAAATTGCTACAATTTTGTAATATTTCCCGAACGCCGCTTTTTTTCAACGCCTGAACGCCCCTGCGCGAAAGCGCGCTATTTTGTGGCGCGGGACATTGAAAACCGGCGGGGAATGTGCTATACTTGCTCTATGCAAAAGCGCCGTTTTGACGCTTTCGGCGGGAAAAATGTATGATTGGGCGGAAAAGGATTGCGTTTCAGGCCGAACCTGCTATACTTTTTCCCGTATTAGACCATGGAAAGGGGAGATAAAAATGCAGCAGAAAAAAAAGAACAACGCCAAAGCCTATGTGATTTCTTTTTTGGCCATGGGTGTGGTGATCGTGATTTATTCGCTCATTTTCAATCTGTATCGGTGGCAGCACTATCTGATCGCGGGCGGCATCGCCCTGCTGGTGGGGCGGGTCATCTTCATCATGGCCCAGGGCCTGGATACCTCGCATGAAGCGCCTGTGCAGCAGTCCATTCCCAAGACGGGCGACAGCGCGGTGGACAGCCTGGTGGAAAAGGGCCAGGAGCTGCTTTCCCAGATCCGTCAGGAAAACGATCAGATCCCGGATGCCGAATTGACCGGCCAGATCAACGAAATGGAAAACGTGGCCAACCGCATCTTCCACACCGTGGCCGAGCAGCCCCAGAAAGCGCCGCAGATCCGCCGCTTCATGGATTATTATCTGCCCACCACGCTGAAAATGCTCTCCGGCTACCGCAAAATGGACGAGCGCCAGGTGAAGGGCGAAAACGCGCAGGCGACCCGCGCCCAGGTGCGCTCCGCCATGGATACGGTGCTCAAAGCCTTCAATAAGCAGCTGGACGCCCTCTATCAGGACGATATGCTCGATCTGACCACCGATATCGACGTCATGGAAACCATGCTGCGTCAGGACGGCCTGATCGGAAGCGATATGAAGGAACAGAAAAAAGCACAGCAATAACGAATTGAAATTTTTTGAAACGACCAAACCGTGAAAGGAGATACCACAATGAGCGAGCAAAAAGCCGCCGGAGCCGCGCAGCAGGAACAAGCAACCCATTCCGCGCCGATTTTGACCCTCCATCCCGAGCAGGAAGCCATGCAGGCCGTGGAACAGGCGGTGGACATGCTGGAGGATTTGAAGGCCCCCGAAGCGCCCGACGCCAAGGAAGCGGTGGAAGCGCTGGATTCCTCCCTGACGGACGAGGAAAAGATCCAGGTGGCCGCCTTCTCCAAGACCATCGATTTGACCAATCCGGACCACGTGATGCTCTACGGCGCGGACGCGCAGAAGAAGATTTCCGGCTTCGCCGATACCGTGCTTGCCAACGTGAAAACCGGCGATACCGGCGAAGTGGGCGATATTTTGACCCACCTGATCACCGAGCTCAAGGGCTTCAACGCCGCGGGCGAAAAGCCCAAGGGCATCAAGGGCCTCTTCTTCAACGCCAAGAGCCAGATCGCGTCCATCCAGGCCAAGTATGAGGACGTGGCCAAAAACGTGGAGGGCATCGCGGGCAGCCTGGAGGAACACCAGGTGCAATTGCTCAAGGACGTCGCCATGTTCAATAAGCTCTACGACATGAACCTGAGCTATTTCCATGAGCTGACCATGTACATCGTGGCCGGCGAGCAGCGCCTGCAGGAGGTCCGGGATACCGACCTCAAAAAGCTCCAGGACATCGCGGCGGCGAGCGGCGACGCAATGGACGCCCAGCGCGCCAACGACCTGGACGCGCAGTGCGACCGCTTTGAAAAGAAGCTGCACGACCTGAAGCTCAC
The DNA here is from genome assembly GCA_017541205.1 of Clostridia bacterium. Taxonomy (GTDB): domain Bacteria; phylum Bacillota; class Clostridia; order Christensenellales; family Aristaeellaceae; genus RUG563. The sequence goes on from JAFXZO010000036.1 coordinate 2,825, forward strand.
GCGCCAGATCTCCATGCAGATGGCGCCGCAGATCCGCCTGCTGCAAAACAACAATTCCCTGCTGGTGGAGCGCATCCAGTCCACGCTGGTGAACACCCTGCCGCTTTGGAAAAACCAGATGGTGCTCGCCCTGGGCCTGCACCACAGCCAGCAGGCCATGCAGGCGCAGCGGGCCGTGACCAACATGACCAACGAGCTGCTCAAAAAGAACGCGGAAACCCTGAAAATGGGCACCATCGAGACCGCCAAGGAATCCGAGCGCGGCATCATCGATATCGAAACGCTGGTGGCCACCAACCAGTCCCTGATCGACACGATCGACGAGGTGACCCGCATCCAGGCGGAAGGCCGCCAGAAGCGCCTGGAGGCCGAAAAGACCTTGGCCAACATGGAAAAGAACCTGAAAGAAAAACTGCTGACGATGTGAAATACCGCCGTGCCGCCTGCTGAGGCGGCGGCAAACGGGGAGAAAACCCGAGGAGGACAAGCATGAAACTGCGTACGGGGATGGCGTTTGCGCTGATGCTCCTTTTGATCGCGGGCAGCGTGGTCTTTGGCGCATACAAAGGATGGAGCAAAGAAAAAGCGCCGGTGGAGGAAACCTTGGCCGGCCTGGAAAGCATGCTGCAAACCCGGGTCGAATCGGCTTATAACGTGCTGGCCGTCGCCAAGCGCCACGTGCCGCAGACCGATGAAGCGTATAAAAAGGTAGACGAAGACAGGGCGCGCCTGGAAAAAGCGTCCTCCACGCTCGAGGAGAAGGCCGCCGCCAACGAGGATTTGGCAAGGGACGCGGCGGCGCTGCTGGAGATCCTGAAAAACACGGACAGCGTGCAGGCGGACGCCCGCGATAAAATGTATGTGGAAAGCTACCTGCCCCAGATGCTGGCCCAGAGCGAGGAAAAAACCGTCGGCGCCGCCTATAACCAGGCCGCGGCGGAATTCAACGAACGGATCAACAATTCCTTCAGCGGCTGGATCGCCAGGCTGCTGGGCGTCAAGCCCGCGCAGGAATTTATCGTGAAATAAGAAAGGAGGAGGATTTCCATGATGGATCGCCGTGTATGGGCGATGGCCCTCGCATTGCTTTTGTGCCTGGGCTTGCTGGTTTCCGCGCAGGCGGAAGAGGAGTATCCTCCCCGGCCCCAGGGCGTGACGGCCGATCTGGCCGCCGTGCTGGGGGATGATCTGACAAAAGATCTGGAGAAGCTTTCCTCCCGTCTGGAGAAGGCCGTGGGGGGCCATGTATACGTGCTCACCCGGCATTTTCTGGGCGGCGTGGAGGCCCAGCGCTATGCCGACAAGGTGTTTGAGGTGTGGGCGCTGAATGAAAACGACGCGCTGCTGCTGCTGGTGATCGGCGAGGACAGCTATGCGCTGGCCCTGGGCTCCGCCGCGAAAGGGGCCCTGTCCGCCGAAACGAGGACGGCGCTGCTCGCCGGCCACTTCCGCACCCCGTTCCTTGCGCGGCAGTATGACACCGCCGTGGCCGAGCTCGCGCAGAACCTGGCCCAGTCTCTGGCCAAGGCCAAGAACGCGTCTTTGGACTGCTCCGGCCTCTTTGGCCAGAGCGAAACGTCCTCTTCCGCGGCCCAGGCCCAGTCCACGCCCCAGCCCATTTCCCTGAACGATTTCTGGAACAGCATGTTCGCCCGGGACGATTATGGCGCCACCGAGAGCGATAACGACCAGATCCTCAAGGATTGGCAGGACGCCAGGCGCAACGAAGAAACGCGCGTCAACTGGCGCGCCGTCATCATCTGGGCCATCGTCATCTATTTCCTGTTCTTCCGCAAGAAAACGCGGAAGGCCCCCAGGAGGAGGTAAAACAGCATGCGCCTTTGCGTGATCTCTTTGGACGCTGTGGCGCAGCCCGACGCGGGCAGGCTCTTTGGCCTGCCCGCGCTTTGCGCACTGCGGGAAAACGGCGCGTACTGCGATCAGGTGCAGACCGTGTACCCCACGCTGACCTATCCCATCCACGTGTCGCTGTTGACCGGCTGCTATCCCGCCGCCCACGGCATCGGGCATAACCAGCCCTTCCAGCCGGATACGAAAAAGGAAATGCGCGCGTGGTACTGGGAAATCGGGCAGATCAAACGAAAAACGTTGCACCAGGCAGCGTATGAAAAGGGGCGGGACGTCGCCTCGATCCTCTGGCCCTGCACGGGCATGAACCCGTACGCGCGCAGGAATCTCCCCGAGGTGATGCCCCTCCCGGGCGAAAACGTGACGAAAAAAATGCTCCGCTACGGCTCGGCCGCGTGGATCGCGCACATGGAGATCCTGTACGGGAAACAGCGCAAAAGCATCCGCCAGCCCGATCTGGACGATTACGCGGCGCTCCTGTGCGAAAGGCAGTATTTGTGCCGCCGCCCGCCGGATCTGCTCACCGTGCATCTGGTGGACTGCGACGCCATGCGGCATTGGCACGGCGTAAACAGCGCCGAAGCGCACGCGGCCATGGAACGGCTGGACCGGCGCGTGGGAAAGATCGCCGAGGCGATTCGGAAGGCCGGGCTCTTGGACGAAACCCTGATCTGCGTGGTCAGCGACCATGGGCAGCAGGACGCGCCAAGGGGCATCCTGCTGGATCAAACGCTGCAAAAAGCCTGCGGCGCGCGCGCGCAGGCCCTGGGCATGGGCGCGTTCATTTTCGGGGAGGACTTATCCGCCGCCAAAAACGTGCTGGAGCAAAACAAAGAAGCGCTTGGCATCGCCCGGATCTTCGACGAAACGGCGCTGCGCCAAATGAACGCCCCGGCGGACGTGCATCTGGCCGTGGACGCGTGCCCCGGCTGCTGCTATATCGATGCGCCGGAAAAAACCCTCGGCGAGCACGGCTTCGCGCTGGACTGCCCCGAGGCGCGCACGTTTTTCTGCTTAAGCGGCCCGGGTATCCCCAAGGGCATTTCCCTGCCGCCGATGAACCTGGTGGATATCGCCCCCACCCTGGCCGATCTCATGGGCTGGGAGCTGCCGGACGCCCAGGGGAGATCCGTCAAAAACGCCCTGCGCGGCTGACGCGGCGCTTTAGCGCTGCGCCTCCACGATCAGATCGGCGCTTTCCACGGGCACGGCTTTGCGAAGCCCGTCCAGCCCGCATTCCACCTGGAAGCCGATCTTGCCGGCGCTGAACAGGATGGTATCAAAGCTTTCCGCGGTTTTGTGGATGAGGGTGCGGAACTGCTTTTTCATCCCGATGGGCGAGCAGCCGCCGTGCACATACCCGGTCAGGGGCAATAGCTCCTTGTTCTTGATCATTTCAACGGCCTTTTCGCCCACCGCGGCGGCGGCCTTTTTGAGGTCCAGTTCCTCCGCCACCGGGATCATGAACACGTAATGCGTCCTGCTTTTGCCGACGGTCACGAGGGTCTTGAAGGTCTGCGCCGGGTCTTCGTCCAGAGCCCTGGCGACGTCCACGCCGCTTAAGGCCCCGCTGGCGCTGTAATCATGCTCCCGATACGGGATCTTGAGGCGCTCCAGCGTGCGCATCACGTTGGTCTTTTCGGCCTTGCTCATTCGACCGGCTTTCCTTCCTCGATCAGCTTGAACATATCGATCCGCTTTTGATGGCGGCCGCCCTCGAATTCCGTTTTCACCCAGATTTCCACGATCAGCTTCGCCAATTCCGGCGCGATCACGCGGCCGCCCAGGGCCAGCATGTTGGCGTCGTTATGCGCGCGGCTCATTTTGGCGCTGTACGCGTCCGAGCAGCAGCAGCACCGGATGCCCCTGACCTTGTTCGCCGCGATGGAAATGCCCACGCCCGTTCCGCACAGGATGATCCCGCGCTCACACTGGCCGGAAACCACCGCGTTCGCCGCGCGCACCGCGAAAACGGGGTAATCCCGCGGGTCGCCCTCGTTGATGCCGAAATCCACGGTTTCAATGCCCATTTCCTTCAGCGTTTCCTTGATCGGTTCCTTGAGCGGCACGCCCGCCGGATCGCATGCGATTGCAAATTTCATCTGTTGATCCTCCGCTGGTTTGATTCGCTTTCAGTATACCGCATTCCGGCCGGTTCAGCAAGAAAAATCACGTTTTCCCGCCCCCTTTATTTTTTTCCTTGCATTTCGCGGCAAATGGTGCTATCATAATCTCCGTACCGCGAAGAACGGGAAAGGCGGCGCCGGAACCGGACAGAGAACTGCCGGCTGGTGAAAGGCAGAGGGGATGCGCCGCGGTCCACCCGGGAGCGGGCGATGAGGAATCGCCGGGGCGCGCCCCTTACAGCGCGTGCGAGCGGTGCGGCAATCGGCCGCGCAAGCTGGGTGGCAACGCGGAATTCTTCCGTCCCAGACGATGGGGCAGGAAGTTTTTTTATTCAGGGATGAGCGCACGGCGCAGCCGTGGCGCGTGTCGGCGGGCCGCGTACAGCGTGCACGCCGACCATCGAATAGAAAAGATGAGCGCACGGGCGAAGCCGTGGCGCGTGTCGGCGGGCCGCGTACAGCGTGCACGCCGACCATCTAAAAGAAAGGACGATAAGCCATGATCGACATCAACCTCATCCGGACGAACCCCGACCTGGTGCGGGAAAACATCAAGAAAAAGTTCCAGGACGCCAAGCTCCCTCTGGTGGACGAGGTGCTGGACCTGGATAAAAAGAACCGCGAGGCGATCCAGCGCGCGGATTATCTGCGTTCCCAGCGCAACAAGATCAGCAAGCAGATCGGCGCGCTCATGGGCCAGGGCAAAAAGGAAGAGGCGGAGGTCGCCAAGCAGCAGGTCAAGGACATGCAGGATGAAATGGCCGCCCTGGAGGCTAAGGAAACCGAATACGCCGATGAAATCAAAAAGCGCATGATGGTGATTCCGCAGATCATCGATCCTTCCGTGCCCATCGGCAGGGACGACAGCCAGAACGTGGAAAACGAGCGCTTTGGCGAGCCTGTGGTGCCCGCGTGGGAGATCCCCTATCATGTGGACATCATGGAGCGCCTGAACGGCATCGATCTGGACGCCGCCCGCCGCACCTCCGGCAACGGCTTCTATTATCTGAAGGGCGATATCGCCCGGCTGCACAGCTCCATCCTCTCCTACGCCCGGGATTTCATGATCGGCCGCGGGTTCACCTACTACGTGCCGCCCTTCATGATCCGCGGCGCGGTGGTCAACGGCGTGATGAGCTTTGCCGAGATGGAAAACATGATGTACAAGATCGAGGGCGAAGACCTCTACCTCATCGGCACCAGCGAGCACAGCATGATCGGCAAGTTCATCGACCAGATCCTGGACGAAAGCGAGCTGCCCCAGACGCTGACCTCCTATTCCCCCTGCTTCCGCAAGGAAGTGGGCGCACACGGCATCGAGGAGCGCGGCGTTTACCGCATCCACCAGTTCGAGAAGCAGGAAATGATCGTGGTCTGCAAGCCCGAGGAGAGCATGGATTGGTACAACAAGCTCTGGCAGAACACGGTGGACTTCTTCCGCAGCCTGGATATCCCGGTGCGCACCCTCGAATGCTGCTCCGGCGATCTGGCGGACCTGAAGGTGAAATCCTGCGACGTGGAGGCCTGGAGCCCCCGCCAGAAGAAGTATTTTGAAGTGGGCAGCTGCTCCAACCTCGGCGACGCCCAGGCCCGCCGCCTCGGCATCCGGGTCAAGGGCGCGGACGGCAAAAAGTATCTGCCGCATACGCTCAACAACACCGTGGTCGCCCCGCCCCGCATGCTGATCGCCTTCCTGGAAAACAACCTGCAGGAAGACGGCGCCATCCGCATCCCCGAAGCGCTCAGGCCCTACATGCCCTGCGAAAAGATCGGGTAAGCCCGAACGAATCGATCAAATACCGGCATCCCATCCTGCGCGGCGGACTCCTCCCCCAAGAGGGGTCCGCTGCCTTTTTTCGCTTATCTTTGGACGGCATTCCGCTTTTTGGCGATTTTTCGACCGGAATCCCTTGATTTTTGCGCGCTGATCGTGTATCCTATATGGGAAATAAATTACGCGATCATTCGATACGCTTCGGCCTGTCCCGCAAGGGAGGCGGCCTTGGCGTGTTTTCCGCGGCAAACGCAGCATACGACGCAATTCGGAGACAGCCTATGAGAAAATACCGCATCGCCTTCTTCACGGCGGATTGGAATTATGAATTGGTGGAGACCACGCTGCACGGGCTCAAAAAATACGTGCAGCACCATGATAACGTGCGTCTTTGCGTGTTCGACTGCTTCGGCAAGGACACCAATACCCTCAAGGATCGCAGCGAATACGCCATCTATGATCTGGTGGACATGCACCAGTTTGACGGCGTGCTGATCCAAAGCAACCAGATCGTATTGGAGCCTGTCCGAAAGCAGCTGGAAAAGCGCGCAAGGGCCGCGGGCATCCCCAGCATGACGATCGACTGCCCGCTGGCCGGCTGCACCCTGATCGGCATCGATAACGAGCAGGCCCAGTACGATATGGCCGAGCACGTGATCCGGCATCACGGGGCGCGCACGCTGGTGTATCTGACGGGCCTGATGGAAAACGGCTGCCCTGAAGGCATGCAGCGCAGGGATGGCTTTCTTCGGGCATGCAGGGACAACGGCATCCCCGCCGAAAACATCCAGGTGTTCCAGGGCACCTGGCGCACCTCGGACGGCTATCAGCTGGGAAAGATGTGGTTTGAAGAGGGCCGCCCGCTGCCGGACGCTTTTGTGTGCGCCAACGATGAAATGGCGCTGGGCCTGATGGAAGCGCTGGAGGAGCACGGCATCCACGCGCCGCGGGATCTGATCGTGGTCGGCTTTGACGACGTATCCAGCGCCGAGCTTTCGCGTCCCCGCGTTTCCACCGTGCGCCGCGACCAGTTGGAACTTTGCTATTACGCCCTGGACAGGCTGATCGCCCAGATCGACGGCGAGGAGCATCGCCCCTTTATCCCCTTCCATTATACGCTGCTTCCCTCGGAATCCTGCGGCTGCCCGCTGACGGCCCAATCAGGCTATATCCGCGATAAATATTTCAAGCAGATCCGGTTTCTGAAGAATTTCTACGGCCTCCAGGACGATATGGCCCAGGAGCTTTTTGAGACCGACGATCTGCTCGAGCTGGCCAAGATCGTGGTGAAGCACAAAGAAATCTTCGGCTGCCAGAACATCTACATGTGCTACAACGATTATTATTTTGACAATTACGATAAAAAGCAGTGGGGCCAGAACGCCGAGCGCTACGGAACCAACATGGTGCTGGCCGGGTGCGATCTGGACGGCCTTTGCTCGGAAGACGGGCAGCAGTATCTTCGCTTCCCGACCAAGCTCCTTTTGCCCGGCGACCTGCCCGAAAAGGAGCGCTTCCTGGTGTTCTATCCCCTGCATTACAACACGTATTCCATCGGCTTCCTGGCCATGAACGATATCAGCCAGGCGGCCAAGCTGAACCTGCACAAGAGTATTTTCAGCTTCCTGGAGATCGCCATTGAAAACGTGCGCAAGAAGCGGCTGCTGCGGCAGTTCAACGAGGTGCTCGACAGCCTCTACATCCACGACGGCCTCACGAGCCTCTACAACCGCTTCGGCTACGGCCGCTTCGGCCAGCAGACCTTCGACACGCTCATGCAGGAAAGCGGCGGCGTGCAGATCCTCTTCATCGACATGGACAACCTGAAAACCATCAACGATACTATGGGCCATCAATACGGCGACACCGCCATCCGCGATACCGCGCGCCTCCTGCGCGAATGCTGCTGGGAGGGAGATTTCCTCATGCGGTTTGGCGGGGATGAATTCCTGGTGATCGCCTCCGTCAACGAGGAAGGATTGGAGGAAAAGATCCAATCCGCCATCCGGGCATATAACGAGGCCGGCGCAAACCCCTTCCAGCTGAGCGTCAGCATCGGCGTGATCCCCGCCGACGCGCAGAGCACCCGTTCCCTCGAATCCTGCGTGCAGGCCGCGGACGCGCTGATGTACCGCAGCAAAAGCCAAAAGAAGCGCCAGCGCGCGGATGCCCTGTCTAAGCAATAACGGGCCCGAACGGCTTTCATTCATTATCCGCAGGCCGGAATCAATTATTGATTTTCCGGCCATGATCCTGTATAATAGGGATCGGAATACTGCGAAAGGAGGTCAAATGAACGATGAACATGGAGGCTATCGTCGGCTAACTGAATATTCAGGCGCATATCATCATGAGGGATATACCCTCTTGTTTTGTGCGCCGCATACAAGTAACTTCTAAACGTGGAAACCGCAGGATGCAGCCACAATGGGAGCTGCTTCACTGCGGTATTATTTTACTCTGATGCCAGCCGTGCACGCTGTTCGCGGCCCGGCTGGACGGACAATTGGCCTTTGGCCAATTTCCTCATCATTTTACTCTGATGCCAGCCGTGCACGCTGTTCGCGGCCCGGCTGGACGGATGGATATGAGAACGATTGGATAGCGAACAACACAAGGATGAATGGAGGAAGCGTGTATGAACATTCGGTTGGTGCCTGTCACCGATGACAATAAAGACGCAATCCTGGCCCTTTCTGTGCGCGAGGATCAGCCCTTCGTCGCGCCCAATGACGTATCGCTGCGGCAGGCCGATGAAGCCAACGCCGAAAACCCCGGCGTGGCGCGTCCGTTCGGCATCTGGGCGGACGGCAGGCTGGTGGGCTTTTGCATGTTCGCCTTCGCCCCGGAGGAGGAGGACCCGGAGGACCGGTACTGGCTGTGGCGCTTCATGATCGACAAAAGCGAGCAGGACAAAGGCTACGGCCAGGCCGCCCTTCAGGAGATCATCCGGTATTTCAAAAAGAACGGCGCGGACAGGCTTTACCTGTCCACCGAGCCGGAGAACGAAAGAGGCCTCCACATCTATCACAAGGCCGGCTTCCGGGAGAACGGCATCATCAGCGATGAGGAAGCCGTTCTGATGCGGATGCTGGAGGGCCCGAACAAAACGGTCAAAACGGTCAACGGCATTCAGGTGGATCAGGTGCTGCGGATCAAAGGAAAGCGGGGCTACGGCGTGAGCATGGCGCTCTCCGACGGCGAGGATACGGCCGCCTATTGCTCCGGCAGCGCACGCTTCGGCCGGGAGTTCCCGGTGAAGCCGGATACGCTGTTCCAGGCAGGTTCCGTCAGCAAGCCCATGTTCGCCCTGACGCTGCTGCGGTACGCGGACAAGGGGCTGATCGACCTGGACGCGGACATTTCCGGCGTCGTGCCGGAATTCGTCAAAAAAGGCCCCCTGACCTTCGCCGCGCTGCTTTCCCACACGGCGGGCTACAACGTGCACGGCTTCCCCGGCTACCCCGCAAAACACGCGCCGCTCTCCCTGGAAGACGTGCTGAATGGCAAGGGCAACACGCCGAAGCTGCGCCGGATACGCCCTTACGGCAAGCAGCACCTGTATTCCGGCGGCGGCATCACCCTGGCCGAGCTGGCCTTTACCCGCATCACGGGAGAGACGCTGCGGGACGCCTTCCAGAAAGAAGTCGCCGAACCGCTGAAGCTGACCAGGAGCGGGTTCTTCCAGCCCCTGGACGAAGAGAAGGTCCCCAACGCCGCCTTTGGCGGCCGGCTCGGGCAGAAGGAAGACGCCGCCCACGGATACCGCTATTACCCCGAACATGCCGCCGCGGGCTTCTGGGCCACGCCCACGGAGCTGGTGAAGATCGGCCTCGCCCTTTCCCGCAGCTACCGCAAGGGCGGCCTGCTCAAAAAGAAGACCGCCCGGCGCATGCTGACGCCGGTGATGGGCAATTACGGGCTGTGCATCTACAATCTCCGGAGAGACATCGGCTGCCATGGCGGCTGGAACGAGGGCTTCCTGACGGAGTGGTGGTTCTCCCTGCGGGAAGACCTGTGCGTGGCCAGCATGCTGAACAGGACCGCGGAAGCGCTGGCCGAAAAGCATTCGGCGGTCGCGATGGAGCTGTTCCAGGGCGCGGAAATGGGTTTGGCCGAGGAATGCAGCAAGCGGGGCTGGAAAGCCTGCTGCGGAAAATATGAACAGCTTATCCCCGATTTCCGTCTGGAAGAAGTCTTCCTGCAGGACGGAGACCTGTACGCGAAAATCGCGGGGAAGGACGGCGAATCTACCAGCAAGCTCTACCCCATTGGAAAAAAGACCTTTGGCCGCAAGGGCGGCCTCGTCAAGATCGTCTTCGGCGAAAACTGCCTGACGGTCGACGGAATCACCTGCAAAAAAATTTGAGCAAAGGAAGAAAAAACATGGATAAGAAAACAAGGATGGAAGAGCTGGCCCGCGAGGCGCTTAAGAAAGGCGGCTTCAACGGGGCATGGCTTTACGCCGAAAACGGCCAGATCGTATCCAAGGGCGCGCTGGGGTTTTGCGACCCTCAGGAAAAACAGCCCATCGCGGAGGACACCATTTTCCAATTGGCCTCGGTCTCCAAGCAGTTCACGGCGGCGGCCGTCATGCTGACGGTGCGGCGGGGGCTGCTGGGCCTCGAAGACAAGATCCTGAAGTATTTCCCGGAGCTGACCGCGTACGAGAATGTAACGGTGCGGCAGCTGCTCACCCATACCGGCGGCGTGCCCGATTACTTTGGCGACGCGGACTGGTTCATCCGCATCTGGAAGGAAGAGCGCAGGGTCCCGGGCAACGGCGAGGTCCCGCGGTTTCTGTGCGAAACCAAGCTGAAGCCCGATTTCGCCCCGGGAGAAAAGTTTTCCTACTCCAACACCGGCTACAACCTGCTGGCGCTGCTGGTGGAGCGGCTCTCCGGCGTTCCCTATGAAGATTTCCTTCAGAAAAACGTCTTTGACCCCGTCGGCATGGGCAGCACCCGCTGCTGCCATACCCGCCGGGACGGCGTTCCCTTTGAAAACTACGCCCAGGCGATCGTGCTGGAAGACGGCAAATTTGTACGGGATGTGGATTCAAAGGCAGTCGGCGACGTGATCGCCTTCGACGGCGTGAACGGCGACGACTACGTATACACCAACATCTTCGATATGCTCGCCTGGGACAGGGCGCTGCGCGAGGGCAAGGTGCTCACGCTTGAAGAGCAGCAGATCATGTACGCCCCCGGCAAGCTCTTGAGCGGCGAAAACGCCGTTTACGATGAGGACGAGGGCATGGGCTACGGCTTTGGCTGGACAGTCCGCCGGGACGAAAAGCTCGGCCTCGTCGTAAGCCACAGCGGCGGCATGCCGGGCGTCAGCACCTGGTTTGAACGCTGGATCGACGCGGATCGGGTGCTGGTGATGCTCTTCAACCGCGACCCGTTGGATTACAGAGCGGGAATGGGCGCGTGGGACGGCCTGCGGGCGATTGCCGCGGACAGGGAGCCAAAACCGATTCAAACCATCGAGGAAATTGCGCTCCCAAATCCCGACAAGTCCAAATGGGAGAGCTTCTGCGGCAAGTACGAGCATCCCGAAGACGACGATTTCATCGTCGACGAGGTTTACCTGAAGGACGGCGAGCTTCACGCGAAGGCTGTCGACGAAGACGGCGTCAAATTGGAATTCAGGCTCTATCCCATCGGGGAAAACGAGTTTGGCCGCAAGGGCGGCATGCTCAAGCTGAAATTCGGCGACGGCTGCGCGATGTACAACGGTTTCACCTGCAAAAAGCTGTAACCGGCGCCGCGGCGATGCGGCGGGGAGCGATCCCCGCCGCATGAAGAGAAAACAGAGTTTACGGAGGAAAAAAATGGGTTTTCTTGGATGGATCGATACGGACCGTTACCCTTTTGATTGTATGCTGCGCATGGAGCGCTTTCAAATCCGATGGATGATGGAAAGCCTGAATGAAGAAGGCCGGGCGGCCATGGCCGCCGCTCTGAACGCCAATCCCAAGGCGGCGTGGTATTTTGCCCATAAGTGCCCGGAGAAAGCGAAAACGGTGGAAGCGCTGATCGCGTCAGCGCCGCGCGGCCTGCCGCCCGAGCAGGTCCGGGCAGCCGAAAAAACGGTCTTGGGCGCTTTTGAGGACTTCGTGATCTACACAACGCCGGAGGTCATGGCGGAAAAGTGCGATTTCATCTACGGCTGGGATCCAAAGCGCTTGTATGAGATCTGCGATCTTCACGGAAAAGAGGTGCTGGACGTGGGCAGCGGCACGGGCAGGCTTGCCTTCGCCGCGGCGGAAAAGGCCGTCTTTGTGGTGGCCAGCGAGCCGGTGGACGCCCTGAGGGAATTCATGCGGGACGAGATCCGGCGAAAAGGCGTCCGCAACATGCGGGTGTGCGACGGGCTTTGCCACTGCCTGCCTTTCCCGGACAGCAGCTTCGACGTGGCGATGAGCGGCCATGTGGTGGGCGACCTGTTCCGCGAGGAAATGGATGAACTGACGCGCGTCACGAAAAACGGCGGCTGGCTGCTGGACGTGCCCGGCGATCAGCACCGCGAAACCGGCCGGAATGAACGGCTGCTTTCCGACGGCTGGGAAGAGATGGCTTATCCCGGCGCCTTTGGACAGACAACCTATCGCTACCGCAAGCAGGTGCGCAAATAACGTCCGCCGCTCGGCTGAACGGCGGCGAAAAGGTCTTTCGCAATGGAATAATCATTCTCAGAGAGGGAGATGCAAATGGATCATCAAGCAGGCAGCCTTATCCTTCATTTTGTTACGGAGGACGATGTATCCGAGGTCGCCCGGACATGGCCTTCCGATCACCGCCCGATCGATGCGCAGGAGGCAAAAGGCGTGATCGCATCCATGCGCCGGAATTATGAAAGGAACGCCAAAGGGCGCCTCCGCCATCTGTGCCTCGCGGTGTGCCGGGCATCCGATCCCCGCGTCATCCTGGGCTGGTGCGGCCTGGACGGCAGCCGCAGCCCTCAAGAGCCCGAAATCTTTATCCTGCTGGATGAAGCATACCGAAACAAAGGCTACGGCACGATGTGCGTAAAGGAACTGCTCAGGATCGCCGCGGAGGACTACGCGCTTAGCGGCGTTCACGGGGGCTGCGCCAAAGAGAACATCGCTTCCGCCCGGGCCATGGAGAAGGGCGGCATGGTGCAGTACGGCGCGGAAGAAAACGGCGATCCGCTGTTCAGGTTTTGCGCAAAAACAAATTGAGTTGGGAGGGAATACGCATGGACGGCAATCCTGAAAAGTATATGAAACGGTGCTACGAGCTGGCGATCAGCGCCGGGAAAAAGGGCCGCGACACCTTTGGCGCTGTGCTGGTGCATGACGGAAAAATCCTGGAGGAAGCGGAGAATACGGCCGATTACGCCCACAGAATCTTCGGGCACGCGGAGTTCAATCTGGTGCACAAATGCGCCGACAAGTATTCCGATGAAATCCTGGAAGAATCGGTCGTTTATACCAGCTGCGCGCCCTGTGAAAGGTGCCTTGCGGCCATCGCGTCCCTGGGCGTGCATCAAATCGTGTGCGGCGTTTCGTACAAGGAGTTTTGCAGGCTGCTGCCCTTCGATTATCAGGCGGTGGATCGGGAAGGGCTGCTGAAGCAATTGGGCATCCAAATGACGCTCACGGAATCGGTGCTCGAAGAGGAAGGGATGCACGTGTTTGAATGGTGGGGCGGGGCATACCGCCCGCTGGAGGAGCTCATCGCGGAAATGGATGAAGTGAAAAAGAAACAGAAGGAAGGAGGAATGGCATGCGCAAAAAACTGATCCTTATCAGCGGCTCGCCCTGCGTGGGAAAGTCGGCCGTGGGCACAAGGCTGTTTGAGAGCTATGACAACAGCGCGTACCTGGACGGGGACTGGTGCTGGTGCGTCCACCCTTTTTCCGTGGCGGACCCCCGGCTTCGCAATGGCGACAGAAGCATGTCCTTCGTCCTCTCCAATTATCTGGATTCGGATTTTGAATATGTGTTCTTCACCTCGGTGGTGCTGACGGACGAAAAGATCCGTCAAAGCATCCTGAACGGGATCACGGCCGAAGGCTATGATCCCATCGGCTTCACGCTGACCTGCTCGGAAGAGACATTGAAAAAGCGGCATGACCGGCGCGGCGATCCGGGCGAAACCAGCTTTTACTGGCTGCATCTCCCGCCCTGTCCCGGCGACATTGTCATCGATACGGACGGCAAGCGCGTTCAGGCCGTCGTCCAGGAAATGAAACAGCATCTTGCTGCCTATCTTCAATAGGAGGCGTCGCGATTGAATAGCATCCTCATGCAAGCGAAAACCCTTTATCCCCTCGAAGATTGCGCCTTCACCCCGGCGGCGGGGCACGAGGGCGGGAGAAACCAGGTCTTCATCGTCCGATACAACGGGGAAAACAAGTACGTTCTCCGCGTTTCCGCCCTGGACGACCGAAATGAGGAAGCGTATCTCGCCGAAACGGAGTTTGTCCGTTACCTTGCGCAAAACGGCGCGCCTGTGGCGGATGTGATCCCGTCCATCCGCGGCAATCTGGTGGAGCGCATGGAAGCGGACGGCAAAACGGCGTATATGAGCCTGTTCGCCTACGCCAAAGGGATGCTGATTTCCGATAACGGCTACCGCTATCGGGAAGGCGCGCCGCTGGAGGAATACTTTCACAACACCGGCAAAGCCCTCGGCGCGATCCACAGGCTGTCCAAAACATATACGCCCGTCTATCCGCGCCCGGATTATTTTGACAAATACAACAGGGCGTACCTGGACCGCCTGATCCCGGATGATTTTGGCGGCCTCAAAAAAGCCGTTGCGGAACGCCTGGATGCGTTCCATGCGCTGCCGAGGGACAAAAGCGTTTACGGCCTGGTTCACTTTGATTTCAGCGACGGCAATTATCATATCGACATGAAAACCGGCGAAATCACGGTGTTCGATTTCGATAACTGCATGAACTGCTGGTATATGTTCGATCTGGCCAATCTCTGGCTGCATAACGAAGGCTGGACGCGGTGGGAAACCGACCCCGGGAAACGCCTAGCGCTGATGCGGCAATGCTTCGATCTTCAATTGCAGGGCTACAAAGCCGAAACGGACCTGACGCACGAAATGCTGGAAAAGCTGCCGCTGTTCATCGACATGGTGCTGATCGAAAACATCGTGGACGAACTGGAATGCTGCGCCAGAGAAGGAGAAGAACTGGACTGGGAAGATATTGAGGACGCGGCGGAATGCCTGATCCAGGGGATTCCCTGGGCGGGGATCGGACAATGATTCCGGATTCAGTCAGGAGGATACTGCAATGGAAATCGTGATTCGGAAGATCGGTCAGCATGATTATGCAGCCGTGGCTGCCATCTGGCGGGAAGTCCTTGACATCCGGAATGCGACGGTTGAACACGTGACCGAAACCTATGAAGCAATGAGGCATGACGGCGGCTACGTCACTTTTGTTGCAGAGGCAGATGGAAAAATCGTTGGACTGGTCACCGCAGTTAAAGTGCTGGCAATTGGCCATCCGGGAGGTTATGTCAAAATGAATGGCATCGGCGTGTTGCCGGAGTACCGGCATCAGGGAATCGGGAAAGCGCTGATGGAGCATGTCGAGCGATTTGCCGTCAAACAGGGCGCTCCGTATGTCGGCCTTGCTTCCGGAATCAATCGGGTTGAAGCGCATGCGTTTTACGGGAACAGCGGTTATCAGAAAACTTCTTACTGGTTCCGAAAAAATCTTGAATAAATACCTCGTCCTTCTTGACTCGAACACGGTGTCGCAGTTTAGAATCATCTCAGGGAAGATAAGGAGGGATGTCTGTGGAAAACACGCTGACTGTGACCGAGGTATCCCGAACGTACGGCGTATCGGCCAGGATGCTGCGCCATTACGAAAAGCTGGGGCTGATAGGCAGCGATCGGAAAGAGGATTACGCCTATCGCGTATATCGTCCGGAAGATATACGCCGCCTGCGCCAGATCCTGGTGCTGCGGAAGCTTCGGCTGCCGCTGAAGGAAATCGGGGCTATCCTGCTGGATCCCGGCCCTGCCGCCGCCATCAGCGTGTTTGAGAAAAACCTGTCGCAGATGGATGAAGAGATCCGGTCGATTCAGGCGGTTCGCAGCGTGATCGACGCGTTTCTCCAGGCGCTAAGGCAGCGGCAAACGCTGCCAGCCGGAGAAGTCATTTTGCAGGACAGTCGATTGCTGGCCCTGGCCGACGCCCTTTCTCCCGCTGCAACACTGATTCAGGAAGAGAGGAGAAAGATCATGGAGCATTTGAAACAGGCTGACCAGGCATCTCAGAAGCTCAAGGACGTGCGCATCGTGCATCTGCCGGAAAGCAACGTCGCCGCGGCGCACTTCGTGGGGGACGATCCCGAAAGCCGGGCGGGCGAAATGATTTCCGAATTTGTCCGCAGGGAAAAGCTGTGGGAAAAGCATCCCGGCCTTCGGCTGTACGGCTTCAATCATCCCAGCCCCGCGGACGAAAGCGGATATCACGGCTACGAATTCTGGATCACCATTCCGGACGGCATGGAGGTAAAGCCGCCCCTTCAAAAGAAGCGCTTTGCCGGCGGCACCTACGCGGCGCACATGATCCCCATGGGCAATTTCGAGGAATGGGAATGGCTGAATGAATGGGTCCATGCCAGCGATGAATATGAATACGCCGGCAATGGGAGCCCGGAGAACATGTTCGACGCGCTGGAGGAACACCTGAACTATCACGATCACATCCTGGAAACCCGGGAAGGCGAACCGCAGACGGCCCAGCTCGACCTGCTCCTTCCCGTGCGGAGGAAAGCAAAATAATCTTCCGCCCGTCCTTTCAGGCCGCGCAGACGGACATAAAAGCAGGATCAAGAAAAAACAACGAGGCAAAACAAGCGGGAGTGAGGATATGGACGTAAGCTTCCAATGGACAAACGGCGGCGATCCCGTTTTTCAGCGGTTTTACGCCGTGACCGAGGCGTATTACAGCCGGATCGTCGGCGGAGAAACGAACCGGCAGGCCTTCATCCCCTACAACGCCTCCGCGGATATCCCGGATGTGGCGCTGGTGTTCTGCGGCGGGCAGGCCGTGGGCTGCGCGGGGCTGAAACGGTATTCCGAAACCGACGCGGAAGTAAAGCGCGTATGGGTGGACCCGGCGTATCGGGGGCAGGGCATCGCCTCCGCCCTGATGGACCGGATCGAGGACAGGGCGCGCAAGGCCGGCTTTCGCCGTCTCGTGCTGCAGACCCGGCCCATCATGCCGGACGCCGTGGCGCTCTACACGAAACGCGGTTACGTTTTGATCCCCAATTATCCGCCCTACGATCATCTGCCCGGCGCTGTGTGCTACGCCAAGGCGCTGTGAGCCCTTTGTTTTTTCAGCAGTCAGAAAAAAACAGACGAATACAGACCGCCGCCGTCCTCCCTTCGGCTTCGTTGGGGAGAACGGCGGCGGTTGTTTTTTGTGAATGACGTGTTTGATTCCTGCGAAAGCATTACTGCTTCGCCCTGGCGGCGGCCTTGGCGCGCAGCTCGTGGCTGAGGACGCGCTTGCGCATGCGCAGGGATTTGGGGGTGATCTCCAGCAGCTCGTCGTCGTCGATGAATTCCAGGCATTCCTCCAGCGTCAGCGGGTGGATGGACACCAGGCGCAGGCTGTCTTCGGAGGCGGAGGCGTTGCGCATGTTGGTGACGTGCTTGGCCTTGCACACGTTCACCACGATATCGCCGGGGCGGCTGGACTGGCCGCAGATCATGCCGCCGTAGACGGGGGTCTGGTTGCCCAGGAACAGGGTGCCGCGGTCCTGCACGTTAAAGAGGGCGTACTGGGTGGTTTCGCCGGTCTCGTAGCAGATGAGCGCGCCCACATTGCGGTGCGGGATATCGCCCTTGTATTCCTCGTAATGGTCAAACACGGCGCTCATGATGCCCTCGCCGCGCGTATCGGTCATGAACTCGGAGCGGTAGCCGAAGAGCCCGCGGCTCGGCACCAGGAATTCCAGGCGCACGCGGTCCGCGCCGCCCATGGATTCCAGCGTGCCGCGGCGGCGGCCGATCTTTTCGATCACGGCGCCGGCATAGGCCTGGGGCACGTCGGCCACCATGCGTTCGATGGGCTCCAGGCGCTTGCCGTCTTCAAAATGGTAAATGACCTCCGGCTTGCTCACCTGGAATTCGTAGCCCTCGCGGCGCATGGTTTCGATCAGGATGGACAAATGCAGCTCGCCGCGGCCCCACACCTCGAACTGGTCCGGCGTTTCGCCGTCCCTGACGCGCAGGGACACGTCCGTTTCCAATTCGCGGTAGAGCCTCGCGCGCAGATGGCGGCTGGTCACATACTGGCCCTCGCGGCCCGCGAAGGGCGAATCGTTGACCGAAAAAGTCATGGTGACGGTCGGCTCGGTGATGGCGACGAAGGGCAGCGCCTCCGGGCACGCGGGATCGCACACCGTATCGCCGATGGAAATATCGGCAAGCCCGGTCAGGGCCACGATATCGCCCATGCTGACGGCCTCCGCGCCCACGCGCTTCAGGCCGTCATAGAGGCTCAGGCCCGTCAGCCGCCAGGGCGCGGACACCTGCCCGCTCTGCGCGTTCGTGCGCACCACCATCATGTTGTCCTTTAAGGTGCCGCGGTTGATGCGGCCGATGCCGATGCGGCCCACGTAATCGTTATAGTCGATGGTGGAAATCAGCACCTGGGCGGGGCCGTCCGGGTCGCCCTCGGGGGCGGGGATATATTTCATGATGGCTTCAAACAGGGGCCGCAGATCTTCGCCGGGCGTGCGCATATCCAGCGTCGCCGTGCCATGCCGGGCGGAAGCGTAAATGATCGGGCGGTCCAGGGTTTCGGGATCGGCGTCCAGTTCGATCAAAAGGTCCACCAGCTCGTCCACCACCTCGTCGCACCGGGCGTCCGGGCGGTCCACCTTATTGACGACCAGCAGCACGGGCAGGCTCAGGCTCAAAGCCTTCTGCAAAACGAACCGGGTCTGCGGCATGGGGCCTTCAAAGCTGTCCACCAGCAGCAGCACGCCGTCCACCATCTTGAGCACGCGTTCCACCTCGCCGCCGAAATCGGCGTGGCCCGGGGTATCCACGATGTTGATTTTCGCGTCCCCATAATGCACGGCGGTGTTCTTGGCCAGGATGGTGATGCCGCGCTCGCGCTCCAGATCGTTGGAGTCCATCACGCGCTCCGCCACCTGCTGGTTCTGGCGGAATACGCCGCCCTGACGCAGCATCTGGTCCACCAGGGTGGTCTTGCCGTGGTCAACGTGGGCAATAATCGCAATATTACGGATATCACTGCGAATCATGTTTTCTAAACTCCCTCCAGTTGGCTCAATAAGCCAACGTTTTATTGTATATCTTTTTTGTGGCGCTTGTCAATCACGGAACGCGGAGAATGAAAAAAATATCGCAGTGCCCGCTCCGCGGCCTTGGAATAATCTCTTATTTTTCGCGCCGGATTTGACAAATGAGCCAAAAGGCGGTATGATGCATAAGGTGATAAAGCCGACTCTTCTCCAAAACCTTGTGTTGATGAAACGGAGGAACCTGCCATGAGCGAAACGAACCATCCCACTTTTGTGATTACGCTGGAAAACGGCGGCGTCATGAAGGGTGAATTGTACCCCGAGGTTGCCCCGCAGTCCGTCGGGAATTTTGCCTCCCTGGCCAACAGCGGGTTTTATGACGGCCTGACCTTCCATCGGGTCATTCCCGGGTTTATGATCCAGGGCGGCTGCCCCAAGGGCAACGGCACCGGCGGCCCGGGCTACAGCATCAAAGGCGAATTTGGGCAAAACGGCGTAAGCAACCCGATCAAGCATACCTACGGGGTGCTGAGCATGGCGCGGGCCATGCACCCGGATTCCGCGGGCAGCCAGTTTTTTATCATGACCAGCGATTCGCCGCATCTGGACGGCTCCTACGCCGCCTTTGGCAAGGTGCTGGAGGGCATGGAATACGCGGATCAGATCGTCTCTTCGCCGCGGGACGGCATGGATAAGCCCCTGGAGCCCCAGCGCATCCAGTCCATCCGGGTGGACACGCACGGCGCGTATTTCCCCTTCAACCAGCTATGATCGTCCGCAGGAATGAGCGCACCTATACCCTGCGCATCGCCGGGCGGGATTACACCATCACCAGCGCCGACGCCCCGGAGCACGTTCGGCGCGTAGGGGTCTATCTGGACAGGAAAATCGCCGAAATGGGCTCGGCGGGATTTGTGAACCGCGAATCGGCGTCCGTGCTGGCGGGCCTGGCGATCGCGGATGAATTGCTTACGGCGCAGGACGATAATACCCGGCTGCGCAGGGAACTGATGGAAGCGCGGCAGGCATTGCAGGAAGCAAAACAACATGCCGGTCAGTGAAAAAGAACTGCTTGCCCCGGCGGGCAGCATGGACGCGCTGAAAGCGGCGCTGGCCAACGGAGCGGACGCGGTCTATCTGGGCGCGGCCGCCTTTGGCGCACGCGCAAGCGCGGGGTTTGATGAAGAAACGCTGAAAGAAGCGCTTTCCCTGGCCCATCTTCACCGGAAAAAAATCTATGTCACCGTCAATATCCTGATTAAAGAAAAAGAGCTGTCCGACGTGCGCCGCACGCTTTCGCTGCTGTCGAAGCTGGGGGCGGACGCCGTGCTTGTGCAGGATCTGGGCGTGCTCAAGATCTGCCGGGAGGAATACCCCGAGCTGCCCGTTCACGCAAGCACGCAGATGGCGCTGCACAACCAAAGCGGCGCCGCCCTGCTCAAAGCCCTGGGCGCCGCGCGGGCCGTGCTGGCCCGGGAATGCGATCTGGACGCGATCCGCCGCGCCGCAGCGTGCGGGATCGAGATCGAAGCGTTCTGCCACGGCGCGCTGTGCGTCAGCTGCTCCGGCCAATGCCTTTTTTCCTCCATGATCGGCGGCAGGAGCGGCAACCGCGGCCGCTGCGCCCAGCCTTGCCGCCTGCCCTATACCTACCGGGGGAAAAGCGGGGCCTGGCTTTCGCCGCGCGATCTTTGCGCGAGGGACGAATTGAACGCCCTGGCGGAAGCCGGGGTGTATTCCTTTAAGATCGAAGGCAGATTAAAGCGGCCGGAATACGTGGCCGTGGTCACCCGCGCGTACCGCAAAGCGCTGGATGATTTATTGGAAGGCCGCTTTGCCCCGATGGACGAAGCGGAGAAAGACAGCCTGACCCAGATTTTTTCTCGGGGCGGCTTTACGCCTGGCTATCCCGCTTCGGGCCGCGACGCCGCCCTGATCGATCCGACGCGCGTAAAGCCCGCCGGATTGCGCATGGGCCGGGTGGAAAAGGTGTATCAAAAAGGCGGCGCGCTGCTGGCGGACGTGCTTTTGCAACGGCCGCTGCACAATGGGGACGGGCTGGAAATCGCCGGGCAGGAATTGCGCTATGCGGGCCCCGAGGTGGGGAAAGGCGGGAAAGCTTCGCTCCGGCTCAGGGAAAGCGTGAAGAAAGGCGACGCCGTGCGCCGCACCGAGGACGAAAGCCAGCTTGCCGCCGCCCGGAAGACCTATGAGGGCGAAGCGCTGAACCAAGCCCTGCCCATCCCCTTTGACGCGGTATTGACCGCCTGCCCCGGCGCGGAAATCGTTTTGAGCGCGACCGACGGGGAAAGCTTTGTTACGGCGCGGGGCGAAATCTGCCAGGAGGCGCGGAAAAAGGCGTTGGACGGGGAAACTGCCCGCCGCGCCCTGGAAAAAACCGGCGGAACGCCCTTTGTGCTGCGCGATTTACGCGTTAAGACCCAAAACGCCTTCGCATCCGCCTCCGCGCTCAACGCCCTCCGGCGCTCGGCGCTCGGGGAATTGGCGATTGCCCGCGCCGCAAAGCAGCCGCGAAAGCCGGCGCCGCGCGGGGCCTTCGGCGCGCCGGCGCGCGAAATACGCACGCCTCGCCTGATCGTGAAAACCCAGGACGCAAAAGAGATCCCTTCGCTGCTCAGCGCAGGCGCGGAAGAAGCGCTCCTTCTGCCCCGGGATTTTCGGAAAGAGAAGCTGGACGCCCTGCTTCGATCCCCCTGGCCCGAAAAGACCCGCCTGTGCCTGCCCGGCCAGTGCGATCAGGATACGCTGGCCTTCCTTCAGGACTGGGCGGAAAAAGCGGGCTGCCCCGTATGCCTGTCCAGCCCGGGACAACTGACCGCGTTTGCCCGGGGCGATATGGCGGGCGAGGGCATCCCGGTCATGAACGGCGAAGCGATCAAAATGCTGATGCACCTGGGATGCGAAAGCGTGACGCTCAGCCGCGAATTATCCAAAAAAGAGATCCTGGATCTGCCGGCCGGCCTGTGCGAGCTGATCCTGCCGGTCTATGGCCGCGCGCGGCTGATGCTGCTGAACCATTGCCCCGCGCGGACGCAGCTGGGCCTTCGGGACGGGCGGGAGCAATGCGAAATGTGCGCCCAGGGCCGCGGGGCGATGGGCACCTGTTTAACGGACCGCATGGGGGCGGAATATCCTCTGATGCCCCTAAGGACCGCCCCGGGCTGCCAGATCGAGCTGATGGCGGACAAGCCCCTGCACCTGTCCGGCCAATTGCAGGGCCTGACGCCCGTGTCCTTCCTGCTCACCTTTACCCTTGAAACGCCCGCGGAGCGTCTGGCCATCACCCGGCATTACGCCGCGCTGCTGCATGGCCAAGCGCCCGCGCCGCTGCCCGTCCGCGGCACGGCGGGAAGATTTTTGGACGGCGTGGAATGAAGAACGGGGGAAAAAGATTACTGGGGGAAACCATTCTTTGAAGTCTCTTCGCACGGCCTGCGCTTCGCTTGCCCGCGCTGCGGTTCTAAGTTTCTTGGAGCATGGCGCGCCATGCGTCTAAAGCCGCATGGCTATCGCACGGCCTGCGCTTCGCTTGCCCGCGCTGCGGTTCTAAGTTTCTTGGAGCATGGCGCGCCATGCGTCTAAAGCCGCATGGCTATCGCACGGCCTGCGCTTCGCTTGCCCGCGCTGTGATTCTAAGCTTCTTGGCTGATGGCGCGCCATGCGTCTAAAGCCGCATGACTGAGAACGGTTTCCCCCAGCCCCCCTTCCAAGAAAGCTGTATTTTATAACTTTATACTATCCGCATCGATGTGAAAAAATTGGCAGCGAAATTACTGCCTATTTCGGAGGGATCAGATCATGAACGAACGCGCCTTGCGGGTGCTGGAATTTACCAAGATCCGGGACATGCTGGCCTCCTACGCCCTGTCCGATCCCGGCAAGCAAATGTGCCGGGAGCTGACCCCGCTCTCCGATTTCCAGGACGTGAACCGCGCCCTGGACGAAACGGAAGAAGCGGTGGTCACGCTGACGTATTTGGGCGGGAACCCGCTGATCGGGTTCAGCGACGTTTCGGAATACCTGTCGCTGGCCGAAAAAGGGGCGACCCTTTCGCAGCGCGCGCTGCTCACCGTGGCGGAAACGCTGCGCGCCGCCCGCGCCGCCCGGAGCGCCCTGGTGACCGAAAAGGAGAACACCCCGCTCATCACTTCCATGGCTTCGCGCCTCCAGCCCCTCAAAACCCTGGAAAACGACATCACCGCCTCCATTTTGAGCGAGGACGAGGTGTCCGACCAGGCCTCGCCGCTCCTGGCCGACATTAGGCGGCACATCCGCCAGGTGAACGACCGCATCCGCGAAAAGCTGAACGCCATGGCGCACGGCGCGGGGTATTCCAAATATCTGATGGAATCCATCGTGACGGTGCGCAACGGGCGGTACGTGCTGCCGGTCAAGGCCGAAGCGCGCGGCAATGTGCCGGGCCTGATCCACGATCAGTCCTCCACCGGCGCCACCCTGTTTATCGAGCCCCTGGCCGTGGTGGAAATGGGCAACGAGCTCAAGGAATGGCACATGAAGGAGCGGGACGAGATCGAGCGCATCCTGGCCGCCCTCTCCCAGCAGGTGGCGGAAAGCGCGGGCCTGATCTCCCAGAATCTGAGCATCCTTGCCCACCTCGATTTCGTGTTTGCCAAAGGCATATTGAGCCGGGAAATGGAGTGCGTCCGGCCCAAGATGAACGAGGAAGGCCGGATCAACCTGGTCCGCGTCCGCCATCCCCTGATCCCGCGGGAGCAGGTGGTGCCCTGCTCGCTGTGGCTGGGCGAGGATTTCACCTCGCTCATCATCACCGGCCCCAACACCGGCGGCAAGACCGTCACCCTCAAAACCTTAGGGCTCATGACCCTCATGGCGCAAAGCGGCCTGCACATCCCCGGCATGGTGGGCACGGAGCTGAGCACCTTTGAGGAGGTGTACGCCGATATCGGCGACGAGCAGTCCATCGAGCAGAGCCTGTCCACCTTCTCCTCGCACATGACCAACATCGTCTCCATCATGAACGCCGTCACGCCCCGCGACCTGGCCCTGTTTGACGAGCTGGGCGCGGGCACGGACCCGACCGAAGGCGCGGCCCTGGCCCAGGTGATCCTGAACGCGCTGCTCAAGATCAAGACCCGTACGGCAGCCACCACGCATTACAGCGAGCTGAAGGCCTACGCCCTGTCCACCAAGGGCGTGGAAAACGCGAGCGTCGAATTTGACGTGAGCACGCTTCGGCCCACCTACCGCCTCTCCATCGGCGTGCCGGGCAAATCCAACGCGTTTGAGATCTCCCGCCGCCTCGGCCTGCCGGAATACCTGATCGAAGAGGCGAAGGACCTGCTCTCCCACGATACGATCCGCTTTGAGGACGTGATCGCCAACGCCGAATACCACCGCCAGATCGCCGAAAAAGAGCGGCAGCTGGCCGAGGAAGCGCGGGCCGAAACCGTGCGGCTTCGCAACGAGGCGGAAAAGCTCTACCGCGATATGGAGGAAAAAAAGGAATCCTCCACCCGCAAGGCCAAGGAAGAGGCCCGGCGCATCATGGAAAAGGCGCGGCGGGATTCCGAAGCCATCCTGTACGATCTGAAGCGGATGAAGAAGGAAGGCGCCGTACAGGACCACGAGGTGAACAACCTGAAAAAGAAGCTGGAGGAAGGCATCGACAGCCTGGCCGAAGGCTTGAAGCAGCCGGCCGCCGCGCTGTCGGAGCCGCCCAAGAGCCTCAAAATCGGCGATCTTGTGGAAATCACGCACCTGAACACCAAGGGCACCGTCCTTTCCCTGCCGGACGGCAAGGGCGAAGTGCAATTGCAGGCGGGCATCATGAAGCTCAAAGCCCACTTGAGCCAGCTCCGCCTGGCCGAGCAGCCCAAGGAAAAAAAGCCGCCCAAGGTGAACGTCTCCTCCGCTTCTCCCGCCCGCAGCGTATCCATGAGCTGCGACGTGCGCGGGATGGCGCTGGACGAAGCGCTGGATGAAGTGGCCCTGTATCTGGATCAGGCCGCGCTGGCCGGGCTGCATGAAGTGACCATCGTGCACGGCAAGGGCACGGGCGTGCTGCGCGAGGGGATCCAAAAGGCCCTCAAAGCCTATCCCAACGTGAAATCCTATCGCCGGGGCCGCTATGGCGAGGGCGAAGAAGGCGTCACGGTGGTCGAGCTGAAATAACCTTTTCATTTGTTTTTTCGGGAGGTATTTTTGATGAACGACAGGCAAACCATTCTGGTCGTGGACGACGACCCCAACATTGCCCAGCTGGCCCGGCTGTATCTGGAAAAGGAAGGCTATGACGTGAGCGTGGTCACGCGCGGCGACGAGGCGGTGACCTTCTTCCAGAAAAACCCGCCGAGCCTGATGCTGCTGGACATCATGCTGCCCGGCATGGACGGCTGGCAGGTCTGCCGCGCGATCCGGCAGATCAGCAATATCCCGATCATCATGCTCTCCGCGAAGGATGAAACCTTCGATAAGGTATTGGGCCTGGAGCTTGGCGCGGACGATTATGTGACCAAGCCGTTTGAAGGGAAGGAGCTGGTCGCGCGGGTCAAGGCCGTGCTGCGCCGCGCCGCGCCCGGAGAAAACGAAAAGGACACGCTGAGCTTCCCGGGGCTGACCATCAGCCTGGAAAAATACGAAGTCCACTATCAGGGCAAGCTCCTGGAAATGCCGCCCAAGGAACTGGAGGTGCTCTATTTCCTGGCCTCGCACCAGAACCGGGTGTTTACCCGCGAGCAGCTGTTGGAGCAGGTCTGGGGCTTCGATTTCTTTGGCGACAGCCGCACGGTGGACGTGCACATCAAGCGCCTGCGCGAAAAATTGCAGGACAGCGAAACCCTCGGCTGGCAGATCCGCACGGTGTGGGGCGTGGGCTATAAATTCGAGGTGAAATAACGCATGCGCGGCCAAAGCATGTTTTCCCGGCTGCTGATCGTGTTCCTGGCGGTGATCCTGGTCAGCGTGGGCGTCGTTTCCGTGCTGTCGTATCTGAACCTGCGCGCCAACGCCATCGATAACCGGATGAACGCCTTGAAAACCCAGGCCCGGGACATGG
This sequence comes from Clostridia bacterium, assembly GCA_017541205.1. GTDB lineage: Bacteria > Bacillota > Clostridia > Christensenellales > Aristaeellaceae > RUG563. The sequence goes on from JAFXZO010000036.1 coordinate 28,942, forward strand.
CATACCTGGCCAGCCGCAAATCCTACGACGCATTTTCCCTCCTGAGCGGGCAGGACAGCGCAACCGAGGATTACATGAAATGGAAGTCCTCCCGCATCTATCAGGAATACAACGCCTACATCATGGTGGTGGACCGCAGCGGCAAATCGTATATCTACTACAACGAAGCCACCCTGCAGGACGACAGCATGACCGCCGTGCCCACCCAGGACGAAATATCCGCCTACATGGACCAGGCGCTGCGCGGCGAAGAGGTCGTCCGCCTGACGCAGAGCGCCTCCGGCCCGCTGTTTACGGTGCTTGTGCCCTGGGTGCAGGAAAACGCGCTCACCGGCCAGCGCACCGTGATGGGCTTTATCCTGATCCAGACCGCCGCGCAGGTCGTGCAGGCGTCCTATCAGGGCATGCTGTGGCAGACGGCCATCGCGGCGGTGAGCATGTTCATCCTGGCCGCGCTGGCGGTCTTCTGGTTCACCCGGCAGATGACCCGGCCCCTCACCGCCATGGCGCACGCGGCGGGCAACCTGGCCCGCGGGCGGTTTGACGACCGCGCGCCGGAGGTCGGGGCGCGGGAGATCCGCCAGCTCAGCCAGGCGTTCAACCAAATGGCCGTGCAGCTCTCCTCCCTGGAGCAGTCCCGCCGGGATTTCGTCGCCAACGTATCGCACGAGCTGCGTTCGCCCATTACCTCCATCCAGGGCTTCGCCCAGGGCATGCTGGACGGCACGATCCCGCAGGAGCAGCACAGCCAGTATTTGCAGGTGGTGGTGGATGAAACGCACCGCCTGGCAAAGCTCATCGGAAGCCTGCTGAACCTCAGCCGCATGGAGAACGAGGAAATCAGCCTGGCGTACAGCACCTTCAACATCAATGAAATGGCGCGGCGGGTGCTCATCTCCCGCATGACCCAGATCGACGAAAAGGGCTTTGAGATCGACGTGCAGTTCGAGGCGGAAACCTGCATGGTGCGCGCGGACGCGGACCAGATCGAGCAGGTCATCATCAACCTGCTGGACAACGCCATCAAATACACCCCCGAGGGCGGCACCATCACCCTTATCTCCCGCCAGGAGGCCGATCACGTCTCCTTCCGCATCAAGGACAACGGCATCGGCATCCGGCCCGAGGACGCGCCCCACATTTTCGACCGCTTTTACAAAGCCGATAAAGCGCATACGGTCGGCAAGGGCACGGGCCTTGGCCTGGCGATCTGCTACCGCATCATGGAACGCCACGGCCAGAGCATCCGCCTGGTGAGCGGCGAAGGCGGCGCGGAATTTGAAATCACCCTCGAAAAAGCCGAGCAATGAACCGCTTTACGCGGATAAAAAGAAAGCCTGTCCGCGTCTTATGATCCGATATCCGCGCTTTACGATCGGAAAGATCAAAAAATGGGTTAATGATACCGCATAGGGTAACGATATCATGGAGCGATCCTTTGGAAGAAGGCGCCAAAAATGACCGTACGGGAGGAAGCATACGGATCGATCGGCAGGCTGCCGGACGACAGCGTGCGGGCAGTGATTCAAATCACGCTCAGAATGTCGCCGAGCCAGGCAAAGACAGAGGAGCATCCATCCGCTGTCACGCAAAAAATGAAAGCGTTTCAGGAACTGCAGGCCATGCGGAAAAATTGAAGGCGATCGAAGATCAATCGTTCCGGGATTTTGAGGATGCGCTGCAGGATTGCTGTGCCGCGGAAGCAGGTTGCGGCTATATTATCACCGCGAATGGAAAAGGTTTTCTCGGGCACAGCCAAGTAACGATCAAATCCCCTGACGAGTTTATTGCGCTGGTATCAGCAAATCAAGGATCCGTCAGATGAATCATTGAGCAAATACACTGAAAAACAGATGCTATGGCGGCCCGCGAAGGCCGTCCGTTTTTTATTTTTTTGTTGATATTCAAGTTTTGCTTTCCTGTTCCGTCTATAAGGATAGAGGAGGTGAGCGGCCGATGATTGCGGAATTGGTCCCATCCCGCGATACGGAGGAAGCATTCAACCGTTTGGTTTCAGCCCATCAGGAAAGGCTGCTGCGCATGTGCATGATGTACCTGCGCGACGGCGCCGCCGCGGAGGACGCCGTACAGGAAACGTTCCTCAAGGCCTACCGCGCCCTGCCCAAATTCCGGGGCGAGTGCAGCGAAAAAACCTGGCTGATGCGGATCGCGATGAACGTTTGCCGGGATATGGCCCGCTCTTCCTGGTTCCGGCACACGGACAGGCGCATCACCCCGGACGATCTTTCGCTTCCCGCGCAGAGCGATCCGCCCGACGACGAAAAGGAAGCGCTGGCGCAGGCGATCCTGCTGCTGCCCCGAAAATACAAAGACGCCCTGCTGCTCTATTACTACCAGGACATGAGCCAGGACGAGGTGGCGAAGGCGCTGAACATATCTTCCTCCAACGTATCCAAACGACTCAAGCTCGCGCGTGAAAAGCTGCGGAGCATCCTGGAAAGGGGGCAGAATCCGTGAAGGACGACGCGATCAGAGCGCAGATCCATCAGGCGGTGGATCATCATGCCCGGCATATCCGGCCCGACCCTTTCCTGGCCCGGCGGATCATGGCGCAGGAAAGGAAAGGCGAATTGAACATGAAAAAGAAAGCGTCCTTCGGGTTGGTATTTGTCCTTGTTTTGATCCTGCTGACGGCCACGGCCTTTGCCCTCACCAATTGGGAAGCCCTGGCGAAATACTTTGAAAAAACCCGCTCCATGGCGCAGACCGGGGAATTGGACCGGTTTTCCCAGGAGGATCAGCTCAAGCTGCTTAACGCCATGGCGGAAGCGGGGCTGGTCCGTCCGGACGATCCGCGCCTCGCGCTTGCGCAGGACGAAGCGCTGCCCATAAGCGAGCGCGCGCGGGCAGCCCAAGAAATCATCGCCGAGCGCTACGGGCCGGACTATTTCGATTTCCTGGATATCGAGAAGATCGAATTATCCAAAAACCCGATCAGCGCGGAGGATCAAAAGGCCTATGAAGCCTGGGCCGAGGAAAACGAAAAAAAGGCGGCGCGGCAGACCCAGGAGCCCATCAATGAAACCCGCACGTACCGGGACGTGGCGGGTATGCTGACGGAAATCGGCGTCTTCCCCCGGGAACTGATCCGGGATGTGCGGGTGACGAGCGAATATTCCGAAACGGAAAAACGGTGGACGGTGGTCGCCTCCGTTGATAAGGAAAAATATGTGCAGGCCATGCGGCGTCAGGCCGCCGACGACGGCAACGTGTTCAGCTACTACGGCTACACGGAGGGCGATACCTGGAACATCCGGTTCTATCTGGACGCGTACGGCAATTACCTGGGCCTCTATAACGCCGACGATCCCGAGCAGCGGGCGTCGCTTTCGCTGGAGGACGCTTACCCGCTGGCCCTGGCCGCGGCCCAGGCCAGGCTGCATGTGAGCAAGGCGGAATTGGAGCAAATGAAGCTGCGTCAGTTTCACGCGGACAGCAGCGTGTACGATCTCAAGCAGGGAAGATTCCGCGCCTGCTGTGAATTCTGGTGGTACGACGGGGATCAGCCCGTTTACATCATAGAAATCGACGCAGAAAACGGCCAGGCCCTGAAAGCCATCAATTATGTGGAATCGGAGCAAATGAAGGAGAAGGAAAGAGTCTGGACGGCGGAATTGGAGCGGTGCATCGAAGCCGCTGGCGCGAGCGCTTCCCTGAACAATAGCAAAAAAGTCTTTTTCTGGAATTGGACGGTGGAAGAGAAGGCGGCCTGGTCCCAAACCGCGTATCCCGCCGCCCAGCAGTACTATGCCGAGCATCCGGAATTCGTCCAGTATCTAAGGGACGTGGAGGCGGGCAAATACATTGAGAAGAGCTGGCCCACCCTCTGCACGGTGACGCGGTATCTGTACGGCGTGCCGGACGAAGCGGCCATCCCGCAGGAGCAGGCCTTTGCCATCGCGCGGGAATATGCCCTTTCCCAGGGCGTGCGGCAAAGCGATATCGACGAAAACAAGCTCCATCAATTCTACTACGACGTGACCGACCCCGCGCGTCCCTTATGGAAGGTCAACGTCTTCCTGCTCTTCGGCGACGGCGACCTGGCCCATCAGGGTGACGGCACCGATCCCTGGGGCTGCTTCGTGGCGATCGACGCCCATACCGGCGAAATCGTGCGTACGGTCATGCGGGATGTGAACACCCATTTGTGGGATATCGTATAAGGCGGGGCGTAGTCCGCCCGGAATTTTTGCGCGGGCCTGCCCCGGAATGGAATTTTATGGTATACTTGTCTGGAAGCCAGAAAACGCGAAGGAAGGAGCATGCGGGATGGTATACGTTTTTGAAACGGAACGCCTGAAACTGCGCAGATTGGAGCCGGAGGACGCCGAGAACCTGTATCGAATCCATCTGGACGAAGATGTGAAGCACTGGTTTCCGAATGAAAGCTACGCGGACGTGGAAGAAGCGCGGGAGGCGATCGCGTTTTTTGCCGGATGCGTAGACCGCAAAGAGCTGCCCTATGTGCTGGCGGTCGAAGAAAAGGCGACGGGAGAATTGATCGGGGATACGGGCCTGAGCGAAGTGGAAGGGAAGCCGGGCGAGGCCGAGATCGGGTATGTGATCCGCCGGGCCAATAGAGGACGGGGCTACGCGGCGGAATTGGCGCGGGCAATGGGAGCTTTCGCCCATACGGCCTTCCAAATAAAGGTCATGTACGGCCGCGTGGTCAAAGGCAACGCAGCCTCCGCCCGCGTTCTTGAAAAGGCCGGGTACCGCTTCGCCGCGGAAGAACACGGCGCGGAGGATGATCCCTACGGCAGCGGCATGCTCGTTTACGTAAAAGAAACGGTTTGAAAATACTTTGCTGACGCACAAAACCGCCTGCGGCCCATGATCGGACGCAGGCGGTCATTTTTCTTTTATCCGATCTCCTCCAGCGCGCGGGCGAGCGCCGCGCCGTCCGGGGCGCTGCCCTGGGCCATATCGGGCTTTCCGCCGCCGCGCGCGCCGCA
>JAFXZO010000037.1 GCA_017541205.1 Clostridia bacterium
AACAGCCGCTTCACCAGCCCCGTATGCACGCGGCTGACGGCCACCTGGGGCGCCCGGGAAGCGTCCCGCCCGGTGCGGTACACCTGCAGGACGTACACCTTGATATGGTCGCCGGGGCGGTATTCCTCGCCGGGCATGAACTCGCTGGAGTCCAGGAAGCCGTGGGTGCGGCCCAGTTCGACGTACACGCCCTTGGCGTCCACCCGTTCCACGATGCCGGTGAGGATCTCGTTTTCCTTTTCGATATACTCGTCATAGATCTTGCCCTTTTCCACGTCCTGGAGCTTTTGGCGGATCACCTGCTTGGCGGTCTGGGCCGCCACACGGCCAAAATCGGCCGGCGTCACATCGATTTCCACGATGTCGCCCTCTTCATAGTTGGGGCTGAGGGCCTGCGCTTCCTCGAGGGAAATCTGCTGGCTGTCGTCCTCCACCTCGGCGGAAACCACCTTGCGGGCAAAGATCTGCACATCGTGCTCCCGCGTCAAGACCACGCTCAGGTTCATGGGCGCGTTCGCGCTCCGCTTCATATAGCGGCGGTAAGCGGCCTTCAAGCCGTCCTCCACCGCCTCCATGATCTGATCCACGCTGATATCCTTGGCCTTTGCCAGGGCTTCGATCGCGTCCATCATTTCAGATTTGCGTGCCATTTTCTTTATCTCCTTATCTTCCTGATTCTTCATCGTCTTCGTTCAATGCGCTCAAATCGGGAACCAGGCGCACCTGGGCCACCGTTTTGCGGGGAAAGGAAACCGTTTCCTCCCCGCAGAGCAGAACCACCTGTTCCTCGTTCATTTCCCTCAGCAGGCCCTGGGCGCTCTTTTGGCCGTCCAGCGGCTTATACAGCTTCGCTTCCACCATCAGCCCCAGGGATTTTTCAATATCCCTCTTCGTTTTCAGGGGCCTGTCGATGCCGGGGGAGCACACCTCCAGGAAATCATAATCGAATTCCTCCAGCAGCGGCTGCACGGCGCGGTGGTATTTTTCGCAGTCGTCCAGCGTGACCCCGCCCTCCTGATCGATATAGACGCGCAGATACCGGCCTGTGGGTTCCTTTTCGATGCCGGCGTCGCACAGCTCGTATTTCAGCTTTTGCGCCAGCCTTTCGCAGATGCCGAAAATCTTTTGTCCGTTGGCGTTTTTCGGGGGCATATCAGGACTCCTTTCCCGCAAAAAAACACAGAAAGAGCGGGATCATACTGCGGCATAACGAAAACACAGCGGCGCATTTTGGAACGCGCGCCCGCGCTTTCGCCTGCTTGCAGCTCCCACTCTTCGTTAAACCCTTCTTTCTTAAAGGACGTTTGGTTTCTTCAATTGGGATCCGTTTCCTCTTCGGAGGGGATTCCGTGTGGTAGTATACCATAGGATTGCCCGAAATACAAGCGTTTTCCAAAGAAATATCTGAAGATTCGGCATTTTGAAAGGAAAAAACAGTTCATTTTTGGGCACAGTTTCAGGGGATGGGGCCAGGGACGGTTTATCGCAGGAATTCCGCCATTTTTTCGGTGATTTTCGGGTACTCCGGGGAAATGGTGCATACGTGCGGGGCGTCTATCAGCCAAAGCTGATCCTTCCGCTTGCTGCAAACGCCGCTTAGGATGATCCCGGGGCTTTCGGGCGAAACGGTTTTATCATTCCGGGACTGGATCACCAGCACGGGGCAGCGAATGAGGTTCAAATCCCTGCGCGTCCTACTGATGACGACGTTCAGCGCGTGCACGCTGACGGTGGGATAGCTGTCGTATCCAATATCGTAATCGGCGATCAGGGTATCCCGCGCCCCGTCAGCGCGCTTGTGGACCATGGGATAAACGGGCGACAGCACCGGAGCCAGGGCGCGAAAGCGCGCGGTGGTCTTCATCGGCGCGGCGATGGGCACGCAGAAATCCGCTTCGATCTGCTCCGCCGCCCACAATGCAAGACATCCGCCCATGGAAAGGCCGGCAACGGTAAAGGTCTTATACTTGCCGCGCATGTCGAGCGCCTGCTCGCGCACGCAGCGGAAATAGTCCTGCCAGGTGGCTTTGCCCATGTCCGCCGGCGTTTTCCCGTGGCCGGGCAGCAGGATGCCGCGCACGGCGAAGCCCCGGCTATGCAAATCGTCCCCCAGCAGCCGCATATGCGCCGGGGAGCCCGTGAACCCGTGGATCAAAAGCACGCCGTGCTTCCCCTCCGGAAAATCAAACGGCTGCGCCTGCGGCAAAGAAAAATCATCCATGCGTCGAAACCTGCCTTATGAAAAGAAATCGCCGCCCGGAGGGCCGGGCGGCATGAGGATTCAGGGATTATTCGTTGCCGGCAGGGGCTGCTTCGCCTTCCTCCACCGCGGGAGCTGCGGCGCCGCCCATGAACAGGCTCATGATCGTGCCGACTTCTTCAGGCATCGCGGTCATGGCGCTGTTGAGCAGGGTCATCACGCCGTTGGTCGTGAAATCATTCATAAGCTCAGCCTTCAACTGATTATCGGTGCCCTGCATGAGGTCTTCCACAGCCACGACGGTCTTGCCCTCGTCGTCAAAGGCCACGGTCACTTCGGGGTTGGGGGTCACGGTGATGGTTTCGCCAAGGAGCGGTTTCTCAGGATTCAGATAGTACAGATCGGCATACAGCACCATGGATTCAGCGGTTTCCATTCCGAGGGTCAGGCCGAAAAACTGTCCCTCGATGATTTCGCCATACATATCCAAAATCATGGCATCTTCGGCTTCAAACATGTTGACCGTGAAGATGTTGGATTCCGCATCCTTGGTATCCACGTCCAAGCTGATCAGCATGGGCTTATCCGCCGCCTGGCCCGCTTCGTCCACGACTTTGTAGACATACACGGTGATTTCGGGGAATTCTTCCTCGGGGATATTTTCAAGCTCGGCAAGTTTGGCTTCGAGCTCGCTCATATCCAGCCCGTTACCGTTGGTCTGATCGAGGGAAGACAGGGCGGAGGAGAAAGCGGGATTGCTCATCATATCCTTGAGGATGCCGGCAATCACAGAGAACAGCGCTTTTTCATCCACGTCGGCGGGGGTCATCACATTGAATTTGACGTCGGCATACTCAAAACCGCCCATCTCAGGCTGGCCCGGGGTGATCACGGCGTTCAGGGCATCCTGATATTTTTCCACGATGGCCTGCATTTCGGTGGACAGCGCCTCCGGATCAATGCTAAGCTGTACGCCCTGCTGGCCCTGGACATTCATCGATTCCATCAACTTATTCATGGTTTCGGCCTGCACGGTCAGCTTATAGCTGGGGATGAGGCTGCAAAGGAGCTCGGCGCCGGTTTCACTCAGCTTGGCGGTCAGGGTCGCAAGGGAAACATCCTTGAGCATGATATCCAATTGCAGGGTCGTGCCGTCGAAGGCAACCGCTTCCTTCAGGTTGGAAATGACCGGCAGGAACTTCTGCGCCACGGCGATCGTGGCCGAATCCATGTTTGGCATAATGCCTTGCAGAAGCTTAGGCAGAATGCTTGGCAGAAGGTCTGCAGCGGCTTCTTCATCCAATTCAGTCTCGCAAACGACAGTGAAAGGCGTCATTTCGGGCGTTTCGGTCTCCTCCGCGCCAGCCATCACGCAGCCCAGCGCCAGCAGCAGCGCCAGCAGCAAAGCGATAATTCTCTTCATGTTTTTTCTCCTTTCCTGTGAAAAACCTTTCTTGTTCTTTGGCTTGCACCGGCTTGATTATACCATAAGCGTATCGCAATAGCAATGCCAGAAAATGCTAAAAATACGGCAAATCACGAAAAATAAAAGTGACAGGCTGTGGAAAACGCGGTATAATCATTCTATCATCACGCGGCCTTACCGCGGTTTTGGAGGATCAGGTATGAAAAATGTCAAAATCGGGTATCAATTGTATTCCGCCCGGCAGGCGGTGCAAAAGGACATGGCGGAGGTATTCCGCCAATTGAAGGCGCTGGGCTACGACGGCGTGGAGTTCGCCGGTTTTTTCGGAAAAACCGCCGATGAAATCAGCGCGCTGCTCAAAGAAACGGGGCTGGAGGGCGTGTCCAGCCATGTGCCGCTCTCCGATATTGAAAAGGATCCGTTCGGCGTTGTCGCCTATCACGCGGCCGTCGGCTGCAAATACATCGCCGTTCCGTATCTGGACGATCGGCGCCGCCCCGGCGCGCCGGATTTCGCGCGGGTGATCCGCCTGATAACGCGGTTTGGCGCGCTGTGCAAAGAAGCGGGCATTGGGCTCCTCTATCACAATCATGATTTCGAGTTCGTCCGGCTGTCCGGCCAATACGGGCTGGATTTTCTCTATGACGCCGTGGACGAAAAGCTCCTTCAGACCGAGCTGGACGTTTGCTGAGTCAAGTACGCGGGCGAAGATCCCGTGGATTACCTGCGCAAGTACGCCGGCCGCGCGCCGGTCGTGCATATGAAGGATTACATCGGCAGCAAGGGCGATGGCACTCCCTACGGCCTGATCGGCCAGGATAAGAAGTCGGACGCCGTCCAGTTTGAATTCCGGCCCGTCGGCTACGGCTGCCAGGATGTGAAGCGCGTTGCGGATGCCGCGCTCAAAGCCGGTGCGGAGTGGCTGATCGTCGAGCAGGACGAATGGTACGACCGCGCGCCCATGGAGCTTGCCAAAATGAGCATCGACACGCTCAGGGGCCTGGAGCTGTAACCGGAAACGCTTCCCCCGCCGGGTTCATAAAAAAGAGACCATATCAGGCATTTCGCCCGGTATGGTCTGTTTCGGTTTATCTATTTCGCCGCGGATGCGTTCTTTATCAGCCATTGGAAGATTTGCCGGGCAATGGGCGCGGCCACGCTGCCGCCGCCGCCCGCGTCCTCCACGACCACGACCAGGGAATAGGGCGAGGCGCTTTCGTCCAGGAAGCCCACGAACCAGGCGTTGGTGTTTTCCTGGGTGTCGATTTCGGCGGATCCCGTTTTGCCGCAGACCTTCACGCCGGAAACCGCCGCGGCCGTGCCCGTCCCTCCCGTGACCACGCCGCGCATGTAGCCCTTCAATATTTCAGCCTGCGCGGCGGTCAGCGGGCGGCGATAGACCTTTTCGGAAAAGCTCATTCGCCTTGCGCCGCTTTGCGCGGTCACGGCGATCAGGGTGCGCGGCTCCATCATCACGCCGCCGTTGGCGATGGATGAAGCGATCAGGCACATATGCAGGGGCGATACGGCCAGGGCGCTCTGGCCCGCGCCGGTCCAGGCGATTTCCGCGTCGGTGCGGTTGGTCAGGGGATAGGAGGAATTTTCCACCACGATGTCCCGAAACAGGAAATTATCGTTAAAACCGAATTTCTCCGCCGTGGCGCGCAGTTTTTGATCGCCGATCTCCAGTGCGATGGACGCGAAGGTGTTGTTGCAGCTCACCTGGAAAGCCTTTTCCAGGGTGACGCTTCCGTGCTTGGTGATTTTTCCGGCGCTTAGGTCCGTTCCCGCGTCGATCACGGTCCGGCTGCCAAGCTGAAGCAGCCCGTCGCAGCGGAACACCCGCGTCTGATAATCCGCATAGTTTTCGATGGCGCAGGCCGCGGTGACCATCTTGAAGGTGGAGCCCGGCGCTTTCAGGCTTTGGGTGCACCGGTTGATGGAAGACCCGGCGGGCGCCGCGGCGGTGTCCGCCGGGTCAAAGCTCGGGAAGGATTGCTCGGTGAGCACTTCGCCGGTCCTGTAATTCATCACCAGCACGGCGCCCCGCTTATCGCTCGGGAATATCTGGGCCACATAGGCGGAAAGGGCGCTGTCGATGGTCAACTGCACGTTGTCGCCATGGTATTTCTGCCCGGAAAACACGTAGCCGAGCCTTTCGGGAAGCGTCAGATTGAACCCATACAGATAGGAGGCGAAAAAGTATTCGGCGCTGCTTTTCATGTTGAACGCGCTGCTGCCGACGGCGTGCACCGTGGCGCGCCTGACGTTTTCCGCCGCCGGGTAGGAGCGCTTGCCCGCTTCATCCGCCGAAGCGAGCACGACGCCGTTCCTGTCGAGGATGCCGCCCGGGATCACGTCGGAGCGTTTTTCCCGCGCGTACTCGTTGACGGTGGAGGAAAACCAGCGGTTGCCGTTGATCGAGATGGTGTACGCCCCGTACGCCGCCAGCACGAAAAAGAGGGACATGAGCACCAGGGAGATGCGCATGATGTTTTTCCGAAGCTTTTTCAACGCAGGCCGCCCCCTTCCATGGCCAGGGCGCGGTCTTCATCCACGCCCGCGGCGTTGCGGCTCGCGATGCCCTGCAAAAACCCGATCACGCACAGGCTCGACACCATGGAGGTGCCGCCGTAGCTGATGAAGGGCAAGGTCACGCCCGTGAGCGGGATCAATTTGATATTGCCGCCGATGATGACAAAGGTCTGCACCGCGATCAGCGTAGCGCATCCGATGGCAAGCAGCCCGTAAAACACCGTGCGGGAGCGCCGGGCGATCATCACGGCGCGGATCACGATGAACAGGTACATCCCCAGCACGATCAAACCGAAAATCGTGCCGAACTCATGCAGGATCACGGGGAAAATAAAATCGTTGTACGCCTCCGGGATGCCGCCCGCGCGGGTGGAATTGCCCGCGTTGCCAAGGCCCAGGCCAACGCCCCACAGCCCGCCGTTCGCGATCGCAACGAAGGAGCGCACGATCTGCAGGCCCGCGCCCTGGGTATACTGCCACGGATCCTGCCAGATGGCGAGCCGCGCTTTCACGTGCGCGAACATCTGATATCCGACCACCGCCGCGCCCGCGCCGCCGGCCAGCCCCGTGCCAACCAGCAGCAGGCTCCCCGTCGAGGCATACAGCAGCACCAGGCACAGGGCATAGTACAGCAGCGCCGTGCCCAGATCCTTTTGCAGCATCAAAATCAGCAGGCACGCGCCGCCAAAGAGGATCGAGAGGATATATTTCCTTTGGCTGAGCATATAGGCAAGGCACCAGAGCAGCGCCAGCTTCACGATTTCGCTGGGCTGCATGGAATAGCCGCCCACGCTCATCCAGTTTTTCGCGCCGTTGGTTTCGGTCCCGATCAAAATCGGCAGCGTCAAAAAGCCAAGGCTTCCGATCATCATCAGGATGGTGAGCGTCTTGGTTTTGGGCATATAGCGGACCAGCATGGCGCTCAAGATCATGCATACGACGCCCACGCCGTAATTGAGCGCCTGGGTCATCCCGCGGGTGGGTGAAATGCGGTAGAGCATCAGCACGCCCAGCGCGCACAGGAAATTGGTCAGCGCCAAAAGAAGCTTATCCGACGGAAACAGGCGGGAGATGACCGTGGTGCCGAAAAACACGATGGCGGGCACCAGCACGGACAGAACGAAGCACTGCCAGGACCCGTCCTTGATGGCCAGCAGAAAAAAGCCCAGGAAGAAAAAGACCATCACTGTCAGCAGCATGGCCCGCCCCGGATCGGATCTGGCCCGCTGTTTTTTACGTTCCATGGCGCTTCCTCCTTCTGCGGCGATTGGCCAGCGGGCTTTGGTACTTTACGCCCTCCGCTTCGTCTGAAGCGCCGTTTTGCTCTATCATCGCTCTTTGCAGGTCCTGCAGGGAATAAGCGTACTGCCAGGTCATCTGCCCATCCTCGGTATAATTGCCTTCATAGTGGGCAGGGTCGGCCTCCGCGTTTTCCAGATAAGGATCGACCGGAGCGCCAAGCGGCACAGCGCCGGTACCGTAAGGCACATATTCCTCCTGCTCCTGGCCCGGAATGGCGGGAAAGCCCTGGGCCCGGTCCCAATCCTGAAGCTCGCCCTCCCAGCTTTCCGTATAGGAATCGCCGCCGAGCAGGGCGTCCGGCTCCGGGTATTCCACGGGAGAAGGCACCTTAAGGCCCGCAAAAAGCCGTACGCGCAGCGTCGTATTGCCGATCTGCAGGGGCGTCCCATGCAGGCAGTAGCCGGGGCCGCGCAGTTCCTGCCCGCTCAGCAGCATATACGCGCGCCGGGCGGGAATCACCTTGAGCCCCTTCCCCTCTTCAAATTCAAACCGGGCGTGCGTGCGCAGGGCCTGGCTGTCCTTGATCCTGATGTCCGAATCCCAGGAGGAGCCGATCGTTCCTTCCCTGGGCAGCGGCTGGCCTTCCCCGGTCGCCAGGTTGACGATTTCGCCCACCAGCCCGGCGTCGGGCAGGGTGCGCATTTCCTGCCTGTACGCCCGCGCGTCACGGCTCATCCAGCGGAAAGAACGCCATACGATCAGCGCCCCGAGCAATACGAACACATACCGCATCAGCATTGCCAGCAGTTCGTACGCGCTTGCCGCCATCCTGGGTCCCCTCCGTTTCCGCTTTGGTCGTTTTATCATGCTCCGCTTGATATCTATTATAGCATGAAACGTTTTCTTTCGTCTATCCAAATACGGAGGAAATTGTAAAAATCTTCACGCGCAAAAAAACGATCCCGCGAAGCGCCGCGGGACCGGACCGTTCCTTTTTATCGGTTCAAAAGCTTTTGGGCGTTGAGGGAAAAGATGGCCTGCTTGTCCTCTTCGGGCAGCGCAAGGGCTTCAAAAAGCGAAACGGCGGCTTCCTGATCCCCCCAGGGAGAGTCCGTGCCAAAGAGGATGCGATGCGCGCCAAAGCGATCCACGAGGCGCAGAAAGCCTTCCTCCTCCAGCAAACGCAGTTCTTCCGGCGTTTGATAATAGCCGTCGCCGCTTTCGGTCATGCTGCCCAAGGAAAAGGAGGTATCCAGGTATACGCCCGTATCCCTTAAAAGCGCTTCCGCTTCCTTCCAGCAGCGCCAGCCGCCCATGTGCGCAAGGATCAGCACGGTGTCCGGCGCGCGTTCAGAAAGGCGTCTTAGCTTTTCCGGGGTGGAGCATCTGTTTCCCGGCAGGCCGACATCCAGCCCCGCATGGGTGATGACCATGAGGCCAAGCTCCCCGGCCTTTTTCACGATCCTGACAACCCTTTCGTCATCGGCGTCCACATGCTGATAGGGGGGATGGAGCTTGACGCCGGGCAGGCCCAATTCCCTGATCCTTTCCATTTCGGCTTCCCAGCCTTCCAGATCCGGATGCATGCCGCCAAAGGAGAGGATGCCCGTTACGCCCGCGCGTTCATTCATGCGTTTGGCCGCGTCGTTGATGCCGGGCACCTGGCGCGCGCTGGTCGCGACGGGCAGGACGACGGACAATCCGATGCCCGCGCGTTTCATGGACGCGGCAAGCCCCCGCGCCGTTCCGTCGGTAAAAGGCCGGGTATGAGACGCCGCCTGCAATTTGCAGATCGCCTTCTGCGCGATCTGATCGGGGAAAACATGGGTATGAAAATCGATCGGCATCCGATGCCTCCCAAGGAAAAGCAACCGCGAGCGAATGAAGGCCGCGGCTGCTTTGCGTATTCCTGCGTGCCTAAATAACAATCAGTTTTCGTCGCCCAGGGCTTCGCTCTGGCGCACGGTGACCTTTTTCTCGTAGCTGGAGAACGCGTCGTTCACCAGCTTCTGATCCGGCGCTTTGGTGATAAGGCTCACCACCGGCACGATGATCAGCCCGGCCAGCATGCAGAACGCGCCGGCGTTGATGGGCGATTGCAGGATCGGCGGGAAGGAGGGCCGGACGAGCATGTTGAGGATCATGACGACCGTCGAGAAAACGAAGCTGACGCCGCAGGCCGCCTTGCTGGTGCGCTTCCAATACAGGCCGTAGAGGAAGGGGGCCAGGAACGCGCCGGCCAGAGCGCCCCAGCTGACGCCCATCAGCTGCGCGATGAAGGTGACGTTGCTGCGGTACTGGACGATGGCAAGCGCAACGGAAATGGCGATGAACACCACGATCAGCGAGCGCATCCAGCGCACCTGCTTCTTTTCGTCCATGTCCTTGATGATGTTATCCTTGATAAAGTCGAGCGTCAGCGTGGAGGAAGAAGCCAGCACCAGGGAGGACAGCGTGCTCATGGACGCGGAAAGCACCAGGATCACCACCACGGCGATCAGGATGTCCGGCAGGCCCGAGAGCATGGCGGGCACCACCGCGTCAAAGCCGCCCACCGGCGCGCCCGATTCGGTAACGCCGATCACATCGGAGAACAGCCGGCCAAACCCGCCCAGGAAATAGCAGCCGCCCGCCACGATAAAGGCGAAGATCGTGGAAATGATCATGCCCTTGTTGATGGCCTTTTCGCTCTTGATGGCGTAGAACTTCTGCACCATCTGCGGCAGGCCCCAGGTGCCCAGCGAGGTCAGGATCACGACGCCGAGCAGGTTCAAAGGATCGGGGCCGAAGAAGGAATTGAAGATGCCCGGCAGGCCCATATCGGGGTTCGCCCCCACCTCCGCCGCCGCTGCCTCCACGTTGGACATGCCGCCCAGCGAGGCGAGGAAGCCGCCCTTGCTGCCAAGCACCGCGGCAATGACGGCGATGATGCCGAAGATCATGATGATGCCCTGGATGAAATCGTTGATGGCCGTCGCCATATAGCCGCCGGCGATGACGTAAATGCCGGTGAGGATGGCCATCACGATCACGCAGATGGAATAATCAATATTGAACGCCATGGCGAACAGGCGGCTCAGGCCGTTGTACAAACTGGCCGTATAGGGGATCAGGAAAATGAAGATCACGGCGGAGGCGGCGATCTTTAGGTCCTTGGAAGAGAAGCGCTTGCCGAAAAACTCCGGCATGGTGGCGCTGTTCAAATGCTGGGTCATGATCCTGGTGCGGCGGCCGAGCACGCCCCAGGCCATCAGCGATCCGATCAGCGCGTTGCCAATGCCGATCCACGTGGCGGCAACGCCGTATTTCCAGCCGAACTGGCCCGCGTAGCCCACAAAAATAACCGCGGAAAAATAGGAAGTGCCATACGCGAACGCCGTCAGCCACGGGCCGACCGAGCGCCCGCCCAGCACGAAACCGTCCACATTGGTCGCGTGCTTGCGGCAGTACAGGCCGATGCCCACCATCAGCGCGAAGAACGCCACCAGCATGATCGCCTTGATAACCATTTGCTTTCATCCTTCCCAAGCCCCGGCAAAACCGGGTTCATTTCTTTTACGCGTTAAAGTGTAACGGATAAAAGCGATAAAGTCAAGAGGGAAAACAAAAAAAATTCATTCTTCACAATTCCTTGTCGTTGACGGGCGCAAATGATCCATAGTACAATCCAGGCAGATAGGCCTGATCCGAAGGCGATGAAACACTTGCCGGATCATTTTTTGATTTATATTCTCAGGAAAGGCAAAGCAATGATCAGAGAGGTCAGACGGGAGGAGATCCCCGCATGCGTCCGGGTGATCCGAAAAAGCCATCGGACGGTTGCGGACGCGTTCGGCTTTACCGAGGAAAACGCGCCGCGATATGTGGCGTTTGCCGCGGACGAGAAACGCCTGCTGCGGCAGATGGACAGCGAACGCCGCCTCATGTTTCTGTACGAAGAAGGCGGCGTGATCAAGGGATATTATTCGCTGTTTCCGAAGGACGGCGATGCGTGTGAGCTGTGCAATCTTTCCGTACTGCCCGAATACAGGCATCAGGGGATCGGAGGGGAATTGCTCCGGCACGCTATCCGTACTGCCCGGGAGCAAGATTTCGGAATCATGCGTTTGAGCATCGTGGAGGAAAACACCGTGCTGCGAAAATGGTATGAACAGAACGGCGCGATTCACACAGGCAAAGAGAAATTCGACTTTTTTCCGTTTACCTGCGGGTACATGATGTTCCGGCTGTAGCTGTTCCCGAAATTGCCGACGACGGGAGAAAAAGCATCCGCATCCTCGGTCGCTTTCCCTTATTCCCCCGTCAGGAACGCCCTCGTTTCCTCGGCGGCGTTCGGCCCGATGAAGAGCGCGGCGGTCAGGTTTTTCGTTTCCACCCGGGCTTCGCTTTGCAGCTTATAGGCATCCGGCAGATAATTGCGGGTCTCCTGCATGCGCCCGCTCAGATAGGCTTTCAGCGCTTCCGCCGCGGCCTTGAGGGCATTTTCGTCCTTCGCGCGGACGGCGATCACTTCCCTGCCGGACAGCGTATCGCTGCCCACGAGGAAAACGGCCTCGGTATAGTCCTGCGGCAGGATACCCGTCAGGTCGGAAAGATCCTCCCCGGTATAGGCGATCAGGTCCTCCCGATCCGAGACCGCCTTGCCCACGGCGTCTTCCAGCGGCAAAAGCGCCTTTTCCTGTCCCCCGCCCGTCCGGCAGCCCGAAAGCAGCAGGGAAAGCAGCATCAGCAGCGCGATCCATCGTTTTTTCATCATGTTTCCTCCGGCGTCCACAAGCCCAGATCATACTGCGCCTGCGCGAAATCCAGCAGCGCTTGGATCCATAGATCCAGGCCGCCGGCGTTCAGGTGATATTTGCCGTCGTTGGAATAAGCCGTGTCCAGGTATCCTTCCCCGTCCTTGAGCGGCGTCGCGATATCGATGTAATGCGTATTCGTTTCCTCGCACATGGCTTTGAGGGCGGCGTTGTATTCATCCCACATCGTGCGGTAATCCTTCTTGCGGCAAAAGGACGCCGTCACCGGCGTCAGCGATTCAAAGATGATCTCCGTGCCGGGCGCGTACTGCGCCGTCAGCTCCAGGATGCGCCTGCAATAGCCGACGCCCTTTTCGACCTGGGTGCCGATATAGTCGTTTACGCCCAGCAGGATCAGCGCTTTGGGGGGCCGCATTTCCTCCAAAATACGGTACATGGGCATTGCGACGCCGTGCAGCTTCAGGTTCGCCGTGCCGGACTGCAGGCCCTTGCGGCTGGCGGTATAAAGGAAATAGCTCTGCGCGGTCTGGAATTTGACGTCGGGAAAGAAGTCCGGGGCCTCCTTTTGCAGGCTGCGGATGTACCCCTTCAATTGGGTGGTGATGGAATCCCCAATGAACAGCGCGCCGCGGTAATACGAGGACAGCTGATCCCGCGTCAGCTTCTGCCTGGGCGCGGGGATCGAAGCATCCTGCTTGGACGTAGGCGTTGGCGCCGGGGATGGAGCGTTTGGCAGCGGCGTCGGCGTTGGCGCGGAGGGCGAAATGACCAGCGTCAGCGTCTGCGCCGCAGCGGATGCCATAAGGCCCGCCGCCAACAGCAGGATGAGCCCCAGCGCGATCCATTTTCTCATTCGTAAGCTTCCTTTCAAAATCAATCGATCCAGGCGGCGTCCAGCACCTCGTGGGTGGTATCCATTTGCCCGATGGGCACGCGCATGTCCCCGTATTCCGCTTCCCCGTCCTGGTTATCGTAGGGATCATAGCGCAGATGGCGCATGGGCCGGAAGAAATCATGCTGGTATTCCGAATTGGCGGGCATGCGGTAGGGGTCCAGATTGCCGAAATAGAAATCCCACTGCTCCATATTGCCGTGGTGATAGGCGCTGTTGCCGAAGGAAAGGTCGGCAAAGAGCCAGCCGTAGGGCGCTGCGTAAAACTGCGCCCAGTCGTGCATGCCCTCGTCCCCCGGCGCGATATACACGCCGCTCTGCCACCGGGCGGGAACGCCCGCGATGCGGCACAGGGTGATGAACAGCAGGGCCAGCACGCCGCAATCGCCCTTCATGCAGCTTGCGCCGTATTCGGAAACGTTCGGCATGGTGATGTAGCCGCGCATAAAGGAATACATCATTTTGCCCGTGATGTAATCGTATATTTTCCGGGCCTTCCCGATCGGATTTTTTTCTTCGCCCACGATTTCATCGCACAGCATGCGCAGATAGGGCGTAAAGGCGATATGGGGCGGGTATTCCTCCGTATAGAAGGAAGGCTGCTGCGAAAGCGCCAGCGCGGGATCGGGCTTCACATAGCGCACGTGGTTTTCAAAGGTATATTCCACGAAAAAAGGCTGCTCCGCGGGGCCCGTCATGCGCACGGTGCGCTGCGGATAATCCGGCGGGGCGATCTCGGCGTCCGGGCGGCTGACGGCCAGCAGACGGAAAGCCTTCACCTGCGCATCCTCGATGGGGATGGGCAGATGCACGGTCACCTCTTCCCTTTCCCTTCCCTTTGTCGGCCGGATGCGCAGCGTCGTCCGGATATGGAAGCGGACCCTGGCTTCGCCCGTTTCCTTCATGCGGCGCATGGTGAGCTCCCGTTTTTCATCGATTTCCGCGTCGTGGTATCTGTACGCCGGGTTGACGACGCGCTTTTCATAGGCGGGCCTGGTCTTGACCAGGTTCGCGAGGAAATTCTTTCTGTATCGGACTTCGCCGTTGATATACGTCCATTCCACGGCGTCCCGGTCCCGAAGCGCTTCCAATTCCTCCTCGCCGAATTCCCCGAACGCGTCGCGAAGCCTTTTTAAGGCCTGCGCCTGGGAAAAGGGATAATAGATCGGCCACAGCGCCATGATTTCTTTTTCCAGCAAAAGGCGCATCCTCAGGGCTTCGGGGATCTCCTTTTCCAGCTTCAGATCGATCACCCGGTTCAGCCTTTCCAGATCGCCGTAATATTTCAGCTTCATGACATCCTCGGGCAAGGGCACAGAAAGATATTTCAGATCGGGTTTCATTTTTTCCTCCTTTGCGCGTGCCTTTTTTCGATGCGTTCCAACATACTTTCTTTATGAAAGGAAAAAATCCTGCAATGCCCGAAAAATTTAACGCCAAGTGTTGACAATGCGTGAAAAATTGGGTAGAATAAGGAGCGATGCGGGTGTAGTTCAATGGCAGAACTTCAGCTTCCCAAGCTGACCACGTGGGTTCGATTCCCATCACCCGCTCCACTGCTATGCCTGTTTCCAAGGCATGGAGGAGACCCCACCGGCTGGATATGCCGGCTTTCCCAGGTTCGCCCGGCTGTTAGCCCGGCATCAACTTTCAATTCAGAAACGGAGGAGATTCCCATGGCAAAGGAAAAATTTGAGCGCAATAAGCCTCATGTAAACATCGGCACG
>JAFXZO010000038.1 GCA_017541205.1 Clostridia bacterium
ACATCTTTTAACATCTTTGATAGATGACATAACAACTTCTGACAACTATTCAGCAAAAAATCACCGAAATACCCTTTTGAACGCATCCCTGACCTATCTTTCAATATCTTTGAAATTCAACCGCACTTCCACATCCTGGTTTTTGCATTGGCAAGAAGGTATATTCTTGATTTCCTATCGGCATTCTTCCATACACTGTTCTTTTATTTCTGGTATGGCGTCGCTAATCATTTTCGCGCACATTGCCCGAAACTCCAAGACGTGTTCATCGTGAGCAGTCTGAACCTTTGCGCGTTCCCTTTCGGAAACATATTGTTTGAAATAGTCAAAATTTGACATAGTTCTCCCTCCATTTCGTTACTTCTGCTTCAAAGAAGAAGGAGCAGAAGTATATAAATTTTTATTGATTATAGTTCCTGTTTGAAGCAAATCCGCAAATTCAAGGCGTTCTGGCTCGTGCTGGATGAAGTAGAGCAAAAGAGCGTCCGCTTTGGATGGGGAAAGATGCGCCTTGCCGCTGGATTTCCATTTGTAAAGGGTGTTGGGCTTGATGCCCGTGGAAGCCGCAATCTCCTTGATGCTGTGTCCTGGAAGCCCGATGGTTGTCAGCAGAAGGGCTTCGGTTTCTGCGAATGTGTTGTAATTTTCCATTGGAATCACCTCCGAAGGATAGGTGGCGGGATTGGAATGAGATTCAGTTTTTTCTTTCGGTTTCTATGGATTTTTCTTAATGGCGTTGTAAATCATCCTCCCTTATGGTACAATAACAGTGATTTTTACTGCACGATCCTGCGGGAAGGGGTGCCAATCGCTGCATGAAATATACGGATCAGCAACGGTCTTCCTGCCGAAATCGCGGCGCGGCAAAAGCAGTATGAATACTATCGGGACAAGCTTTTGTGCTTTCCTACAGCAGAATAATGCGCTTACAACTTGAAATGCGAGAGGAAGGAGATATATTTGAAAGAGAAAAAGCCGACAGTCAATGAGCACTTTGTGCCTAAAACTTATCTCAAAGGCTTTTCTTTTGATGAAAAAATGATTTATGAATACGATTGCGATATATATAATCAGATTAAAGTCGCTGTTAAAATCGATGATGTATGCCAAGATAAAAATCTTTATGAGTATAAAAATGCGAAAGGGGAATTTTTAGATAGGAACTATTTAGAGAATATATTAAGTGAATTTGAATCTATATTCCCACATTTTAGAAAAGATGTAGAAAGCAGGGCTTTTATAGAAGCAAATTACTCATCATCAATGTTTTTTTCAGGGAAAGAAAAAAGGTTTATTAAAGGATTCATTGCTTTACAAATCATGCGTTCACCTTATGTGATAAATCAAATGGAGAGTGAATTACAAAAAGAATACGGCCAAGTATTACGAGAAAATGAGGCGCGGACTATTGCCATTAGAGATGCTTTGCCTTTATATACGGATATGCCAGACGGATATGGTATTCTGCATAAGAAGATATTAGATACACTAACAGAGATGACCATTGCTATTGGAGTAGATAAAACAGATAGCATTTTTACATCCGATTTTCCTATCTACTGCCAGGCGAAAGATAATAGAGATTTCCGTCTTTGTGAAAAGATTATTTATCCGCTGACATCAAGTCTGATTGTTATTCTGAGAGGAGGGGCTTTAAAGAATCCTAACGAAAAAAACATCTTATTTCCTTTAGACGAAAAACATTTATATGTATGTAAATCCAATATTGCAAGTGCTGCAAAAAGATGGATTCTTTCTAAAAAACCGCTGACAGAGGAAGAAAAAGAATTGATTAAGAAAGCACGAACGTAAAATCAAATAGATTCGATATGATATAAAGATAGGGATATCTCGACGGGGACATTACAGCATATAAAACTGATGGTTGCAATGAACTGCCAAATCTTTTCAAAGCGTTACACAGCTCCAAAAACGCAGAGTGAAAGCATAAAAGGAGGATATCAATATGGAAAATTTTACATGTCCAAACTGCGGAAAGAATCAATCATCAGATAAAGCGTGTTGCCAATTTTGTGGGGCTCTAATAACAAGAAACTCTGAAGGAAAAATAATTGCAATAACAGATAAAGGTTTTCAGGAAGCAGAAGCTAAAACAAATAGATTGATAAAAACAATTAAAAGGTCCTTTATCTGTATTATTACTGTTTTATTTGTATTCCATATTGCTAATTATATAATTAATTATGAAAAGAATAGTCAATATCGAAATATGGGTATAGAAATTATAGAAGCAGGCTATTTTAATGTTTTTGCTGATGTTGTATCCATAGAACCTGAATACATTATTTCTCTACATCATGAAACAAAAACGGGAAAAACAATCGGACAGGATACTCCCAAAAGTGTTTTATGTCGTTGCTTAACTGTTGAAGGAAAAACAATTTGGGCATCAATTTCTGTTCATGGTTACCCTCGTGGTAAAGGTGCAGAAGACAAGGGATATGAAACTCTTATTTATGATGCTGATACGCCAATGCACCTTCTCGGAAAAATAGATACTGCCAAAAACGTTGCTAAAGATTTGGAAGAAAAAATAGGCAAAGAGTTTGTCTTGATTGTAACGAATGAAGTAACAAAATAAAAGCCCTCATAGTCCAAAATATTTAATTGCACACCGCAAGAAAACTGATCTGACATCTATAAGGAATCATAAAGAATTTTGATGTATTTATACGCTGTGGGTCTTGACAGACCGCATATCCTCGCCAGCTCTGTCACAGTCATGGAGCCATTAGCATACGATGGATAATACTTGATGAACACAGCGGGAAGGTCAGCTTTTGTAGTTGGCCTTCTTCCTATCTGCTTACCTTTCGCCCTGGCATTCGCCATCCCAGACCGCACACGCGCGCGGAGGATATTCTTTTCCAGTTCCGAAAAAATACTTGCCATTTGAAGGAAAGCCGCGCTCATAGGGTCAATCTCTCCGCTGCGACAATCCACTGTGATTGAACCCAGCACTTCCAGCCGCAAATGCTTTTCCTTCACAAGCTCCATAATCTCACAGAATTGGAGCACAGAGCGTGACAAGCGGCTGACCTCGCACACAATCAGCGTGGAGCCGCTTTCAATGTGTTCCAGAAGGAAATCCAACTGCGGTTTTACCTTGGCGTCCCCATGAACCCTTTCGGTGATGATTTCTTCCGCGCCAGCCGCTTTCAGTTCGCGCACCTGCCTGTTCAAATACTGCCCTTTTTCTTCGCTCAACGAGCAGCGGGCGAAGCCATATATTTTTCCCATTATTATTTCCCTTCTGTAAAATCAAGGGTCAAGGGGCGATTTTACACTTTTCGCCCCTTGAAAGCCCTGATTTTACGTCCTTTCTGCGGAGCTTTCCGCTGTAATAGAAAACACTTGTTTTCTCTACGCCCCTGCGGGGAGGCTTACGCCTCCCCGAGAATGAACGATACTGCCTTGTCTGCCTTGCCCGCTGCGGAAACGATGAAGCGTTTGTCATTCTTCAAGGCTTGAAGCCAGTTTTGAACGTATGCCGCGCTGTTGGTGAAGCTCTTATCAGTTTCCAGCCCAGCGTAATTGACCAGCGCCGCGCTTCCAATCTCTGCCACCAGTTCTTCTTTGCTGTATTCCTCTCCCCCGAAGTTTGCGGTGCTGTCCAGCCGCGCCAGCCTTTTCATATGACCCGTAGAATGAACCATTTCATGGAACGCTGTTCCGTAGTATTCAGCGGTTTCCGCGAATTGGCGCAGGAGAGGAAGAACAATGCAGTCTGTGGAAGGCTGATAGAAAGCGGCGTCCCCTTCGCGGTGTTCCAGCGTTACGCCTTCGCGCTTGACGTATCCGCGGATAATCGCTTCTGCGGTTTCGTCAGCTTTCGCGGGGTTCGGGTTGGTCTGCGCATGACGCGCTTTGATGTTCTCACATTGCGAAATATGAAAGACGTTATAATATTTCAGGAAAGGCACTTCTTTTTCTTCTTCGGTTTCTTCGTCCTTCATCGTGACGAATTTCCAGAAAACCACAAACCGCGCTTTTTCACCCTTCCGCACATATCCATTTTCCTGCTGAACCTGTTTGAAGGTCAGCCATTCGCCAGCCCTGCCAAGAAGCATTTGGTTCAAAAGGCTGTAAGGCTTGCCCGTGGTGTGGGAAATGGCTTTCCCCGCTGCCATCCACGGCTTTTTCCACGGGATGACGCCAGCTTCCATTTCAGAAATCATGCGGTCTGTGATTGTCTGGTAAATATCCATTTTCTTTGCTCCCTTCTCTTGTGGAGGGGAGCCAGCCATGTTATAATGTCACTGGCTCCCCGTTTCGTCGTTGTTTCGGTGGTGCCTGCCTTGGGCGCTCTGCAAAGCGTTCAGGGCTTTTTAGTTGATGGTGAAACGGCGGGTGGTGGTGGTTTTCGTGTAGGCTTCGGCAAGCTCGGCATGCTCTTTCTTGAAGCGGACACTGTCAAAGCGGGAAGTGGTGACGGGCTTCCAAAGCACCTTGTAAGAGCCAGCCAGCAGGATTTCCTCTTCACCCATCGTCTGCTTGATTTCGTCTTCCATGGCGGTGATTTCGGCTTCCAGTTCTTCCTTCATGCGACGAAGTTCCATCAGTTCCTTGACCTTGCTTTCCATGTTCGGGTTACTCATTGGGGGCACCTTCCTTTCTTTTCGGAGGCTTCTATTGCCTCCTGACAATATATACTATATACTAAAAAATATAATCTGTCAATAGGAAAATATATCTTTTTATAGAAAAAATCAAAAATTTCTTGACGGAAACAACAAAAAAGTATATAATCAGCGGCGGGGGTGGTCTAAATGGGCATGGTGGAAAAAGTGCGGATTGCCTGCGTCAAGCGTGGAAACATTTCAGAAGCAGAATTGGCCCGACGGGTTGGGGTTACACCGCAAAACTTCAATCATAAGATGAAACGGGACAATTTTACAGAAACAGACCTGCGGGAGATCGCTGCTGCCTTGGGCTTGGAATTGGATATATCATTTATTGACCCAAAGACAGGAGAAAAGATTTGACAGATGGGGCGGGGCCTATATTTCAGGCTGCTGCCTGCCGCTGCTGAAAAAGTGGGCCTGGACACCCAAATTGCCACCGATGATGAAAAAAAGAAAGCGGATGGATAGGCGGGTGCTCATAAGAAAGCTTTGACTAAAAACGATTTGGGCATCTGTCTGGTCAAAGTGGCAAACAAAAGAACCTGGAGATGATCAAGGAAGTCGCCAAGACGTTATAGTGTTTTATAGTTTTAGGAAGTAATAACCAATTGATGCCATGTATTATATGTATGTTGCTCATATCTGAAAAACCTGAGAAGGGAGCAATTCGTTTATGCGAGCGTTGCTTGATACCAATATAATAATTCATCGCGAAAGCATGCAAGCAACCAATTATTCGATTGGTCAACTCTATTATTGGCTTGATAAGCTTCATTATGAAAAGCTTATTCATCCATATTCTATAAACGAATTGCGCAAAGCGAACAACTCTGCCCAGCAAGCCATATATGATGCAAGGCTTTCTGCATATACACAGATGAAAACCGTTGCAGTACAAACAGACGATTTTAAGGCTTTGCTTGTAAATGCTCAAAAAACCGAAAATGATATGATTGATAATCAGCTTCTGTATGAGGTGTACTGTGGTCGTGCAGATATACTAATCACAGAAGATCGAAAGATGCGAAACAAAGCTGAAGCACTTGGTATTAATGATAAGGTCTTTACGATTAACTCTTTTGTTTCAAAAATGACTGAAGAAAATCCCGAGTTGATTGATTATAAGGCATTGTCTGTTAAGAAAGTCTTCTTTGGTAATGTTGATGTTAAGAATCCATTCTTCGATACGTTTAGAAGCGCATATGAAGGTTTTGAAAAATGGTTTACTGGAAAATCAAATGAAGAGGCATATATATGCTTCAACAATAAAAAAGAGATACTCGGATTTCTGTATCTAAAAACCGAATATGAAGATGAAAACTATTCTGATATTTTTCCTCGTTTTGCCCCAAAGAAACGTTTAAAAGTCGGGACTTTTAAAGTCGAGTCTTCTCGATTCCGCCTTGGAGAACGATTTATAAAGATCATTTTTGACAATGCTCTCGAAAGAAGAGTCGAAGAAATATATGTAACTCTTTATACAAATCGTCCAGAACTTCTTGCATTGAAATCATTATTAGAAAGATGGGGATTCTTTGAATACGGGAAAAAGATTGGCACCAATAGTGAAGAATTGGTAATGGTGAAAAGAATAGGCGAATATGATCAATCAGAAACTCCAAGGTATAACTTTCCGAATATCAAATATGATCGAAAAAAACTCATTCTGCCGATTTTAGCAGATTATCACACCAGACTGTTCCCGGATTCAAAATTATCAAACGAAGTAGAAATCATTGGCGAAGAACCTCAAAAATATGCACTACAAAAGGTGTACATATCTTTTTCTCCTGCGAGGAATATGGCGCCAGGAGATATCGTTCTAATATATCGAAACGGTACTACTCCTGGTCGGAAGAAATTTGAATCAGTTATCACGACGGTTTGCATAGTAAGTGAATACAAATCTGGGTTTCGCACCGAAAAAGAGTATATTGATTACTGTGAGAATAGAACCGTTTTCACAAAACAAGAATTGCACGATTTCTGGGTTAAAAAGAATGGCCAACTTCTCGTTCTACGCTTAATTGATGTCAAAGCGCTCAAAAGAAAGATTACGTTGGGAGAATTGTGGGACAAGGGAATTGTAGCGCCGCCTTCCGGACCAAGACCTTTTGACCAGATATCAGATAAGCAATTTGATGAAATCATTGACGCGGCAAAAACCAGTATTCGTTTTCAAGGATTACAAGAAAAAGATGCCACTGTCATGTTAGCTATTAAACCCAAATACGTCGAACAGATTTTTGCTGGCAAGAAGAAATACGAATTCCGAAGGAAACTCGCCGGCACATCGGTAAGCAGAATACTGATTTATGAGACCTCTCCTGTAAGCAAAGTGGTTGGTGAAGCACAGGTCATTAAATCCATATCGCTAAACAAAATCAGTCTATGGAACTTAACCAAACAGAATGCTGGATTATCCAAAGAAGAGTTTGATATGTATTTTTCTAATGTCGAAATCGCATGTGCTTACGAATTGGGGGAAGTAAAAAAATACAGTCATCCAAAGCTGTTATCCGATTATGGGATAGAACAAGCCCCTCAATCATTTATTTATATAGATGATTCAGAGATTTTTGAATCATAGAATATCCTTCAATTTCTCATCCCATGGAATACACGACGCAATATACTTCTTTATAGCTTCTTCCTAATCTAAACTTTCCATCATCTCATCATAAAGGGGAGGAGACCAAAGGTCTTCCAGAAAATAGAGAAGAAGGAAACGATAGAGGGAATTACTCATTTTCATGGCATTATGAAACGATACGCATAGGCAGACCTGCTTGATGCCTTTTTATGCGTTCATAAATGACAATACTATTGCATACATCACAGCACCTTGCTCCTTTTTCTGTGCATACAGGGTCAGGATTATTGCCATAGCCATAAGAGATTTTTTTACAAATACAACAACGATATTTTTTCATTTTTTCATACCCTGCGCCTTATCTCACGCAGGCTCCTTTCATTTGTTTCTGTTGCGTTTTCTTTTATTTCCTCATTGTAGGCAGATATGTAGTTGTCGCACATTTCAGAAAAAAAGAACTCATCTATCCCAAATGCGATATCTTCTTGAGCAGAATAGTTCATTTCTTCCTGAGCTAAATCAGGATTGCACAAATAGATAAATGCACACGCTGCTAATTCAAGACGCACATCATTATCCATTTCTAAATAGCGTTCATTATCCATATCAGACAGGTATTCTTTTACTTCTTCTTTTGTCCAGGCATTGTCAAAGGTAACTTTAATACGCATTAGTATACTCACTTTCTGGTTTGTTTATGCAGTTTATCCATCTGCTTTTTCTTTCTTACATATATATTATATCGCAATTTCTACATTTACTCAAATATTTGGGGGCTGTAACTATTTGATATTTATACAATTTTAGGATTGATGATTGATTGTTAGAATATCGCAAACATGTAATCAATAAACACTTTTTTCATTTTCTCAATTCTTTCCCTTTCGTTTAGAAAATTCCCCCACGGGGGCTTTGTTTTTTTGATGCGGAGTGCGAAGCACGAAGCTTCAAAAAAACAAAGGGGGGCTCCATCAAGGCGATAGAAAGACTTCAAGAGAATTTTGTAAGAGATACCAATTTGGGATTATTATATATGATATTCCCGAAAAAGGAACCTGTTTTTAGGGCGACGATGTAGTATTCCCGCAATTGGTTTCCCGCGTTGTAATCACATAATAATACTGACCATTTCTTTTACTGTCTTTCTTCTTCATAACGTCATACCCATTTTCTTGTAGGTACTTCGCAACTGTGGGCATTGAATAAGAACCGCCATGAGGCCGCGTTAAGCTTACTATTTCGCAAAGTTCTTTCCACGTATCAGAGTAAAGCCGCGTATTCAGGAAGCATTCGGGGAGTGTCGTTTGCCGCGTCCTATAATGATTTGCGGCTTTCACATCATGGTAATAGAAGATGGGCAAATCGCCGTGATAGCGGCCTCGCACTTGCGTCTTAACTTCTTCATTGCTGTAATGGACAATCATATAATCCACTTTTCGCTTCTCACCCTGAATCTTGATACACGTTTGGGAAGCCGCGTTGATAACAAGAAGGTCAACATTCGCGGGAATGGCTTCATTCTCCAAAATGGTATGCCGCAAATCAAGCTGGTCTTGGTTCATCCTCGTATTCGCGTTCACGCTCCAAAAGCCATTTGCGCGGATACCATTCTTATTGGCGAAATCCATATACCTTTTCATATCCTGAATTTCCGTAGTATAAAGGATACCAGTTTGGCCCTTGTGCCGCAATAGTATCTCTTCTATGCTGCCGCAATATGGTATCTCCGCGAAGGTTTCAAGCCTAAAAAGGTCGCTGCGGTCAAAAGGCACATCATAGCAAATATCTCCGAAGCGTTCCCGAATCTGCTGCGGCGTGGCGCTTAATGCGACGATTTTTGTTTTGCCTTCCGCCGCAATCGCCCGCAGTGTGTCTTCTGCGGTTTCCACATTTTTGGTTCCTTGCTTATACTTCTGATAATTCACAAGGTTCTGCATTTCGTCGCAGATAATAAAGTCGTAATCGTGCCATTTGAAAGCGCTGCCGCCATCGCGCACCTCGCAACCAAAGCCCGCGTAGGTCATAACTGGCATATTGTTTTCCGCGGCTTCGCTGCGTTCGCCCCACGTGCTTTTCTTGCCATAGTGATAAAAAGAATAGGTTTGCCTTCCAACGGTACGGATGTTTTTCTGGATGCGCATTTCGCCATTGGTGGTATCAATCAGGTATAGGATTTTGCTGGCGCTGCTTGCCCAAGCGGGAATCGTATTAAGCGCGAGGTGGGTTTTGCCGCTGCTAACGGGGGCTTCTATGATGTTGATGTAGCCAGGAATAATTGCGTTTGGGTCTGTTATAAGTTCTGATATTCGTTTGTGTCCAATCAATATGATTACCTCCAATTTAGTATTTGAAAGAAAAAGGCGCAAAAAAATAAGACTTGCGGATGGAAGCGTCTTTTCCCTTTCTTTCTGTATATAGTATACCATAAATTTGGTACGGAATCAAATAATGGAAAGTGGCAAGTATTTGGGTTATCTGCGCGGATACCGTTTTCGGGGATGTTGGATGATACCATTTTCGGGGTATCCCATTTCGCCGCAAAAGAAAAGCCCTTCTCATAAAGAGAAAGGCGTAGTAGAAAGGATTGTGGTTCTCATGATCAAGCCCCCTTTCGTTAGGATTCACATTATTCTTAGGAAGCTTTCATTTCGTAGATCATGCGGAGAATAGTAATAGACGCTCCAAGAATTACCTTATTTGCTGCATCAATGGCATCATCGAGTGTTTCTGCATCATCAAAAGCATGGAATATTTCTTCCGCATACTCATTCCAATAGAGGTCCGCTACTTTTACAGAAAAATCATCATCGCCATAGATACCCGCTTTTAGTTCTTCCGTGAACCAAACACCGAAACCAAGTTCTTCATTTTTCAATGCCATGCAGTGCTGCTGGTATTCATTTTCCAAAGCCTTAATCATTTCCCTGTCTTCAACGATACTGATTTTGGTATATCCATTTTCAGAAGCCATTTTGTTATAATTCATCATTTTTTCTCTTTCTGGTTTGTTTACGCGGTTTCCATCCGCATTTTTTTATAGTTTTTGTTTTTGAGGATCCCAAACCCGATTATCAACCTCTCAAGCAGCATCACCCCTTTCATATGCAGTTCCGTCAAGCGGCATCCTCTTTGGTTTGTTCTTCCACACCCACGGTTGCGGCATCCACATACTGTTTCGTCGCTTTTTCCGCATCAATCTGCGCCTTCGTCTTGACAATCACAAAACCATCGGCATCAAATATAGGGTTGTTGTCATCATAATTGGCGTAGTTATTGAGGAACCATGATTTTACATAGTGATAGGGACTTGGCTGCACTTGCGACAGAGCATATACCCGATTGAAAGTTGCCAGACGTTCATCTTTGTCGCGGCACAGTGAGATGAATTGCTTCATCTGCTTGTACGAAAGCTTGGGTTGAGCGTTCTTCTTGGGGGTATTATCCATCTTTTTGATTTCCATACCAGGATTATCCTTGCGGAGTTGAAGAATGATTTTGTATTCAGGGGTTCCCACTTTGGCGGCGGCCTTCTTGAAGGCATCGGTGATGAACAGGGTGTTGTTCTCGTGGTCAAAGGTATAAGCATTATTCTTCATTTTCTTTTCCTTTCTGGTTTATAGCGGTTTTCCTTCCGCATTGTTATTCAAGGCACCAAAGAGAACCATTTAGTTAAGCTACTGCTTCACATTCAGGATTGGCAGACATATACGCTTCGCTGTATTTTTCCATAAACCAACGGCGTACCATACTATAGCCCATACCCGTGAGACGAGCCAATTTGACAGTTTCCCGAAATTCATCAATTGCAGTGCTGTCTTCATGAGTGGTCACATATTCCATCATCTGCGAATAGGTGGGCTGCCAGACTTTGCGAATAGGCTTTGGATAATTTTGAAACACAATTTTGTAAGTGGGCAATTTGCTTTGGAGGTTAATCATAGTATTGAATTCTTCGGTGCCAACGATTTGAGCCGCTTTATAGAAACTCTTGGTGACGCGGATTTCCTTGGTCATGAAGTCTACTTTGCAATTGTTAGTCATAATATCAAGTCCTTTCTGGTTTGAAGCGGTTTTCCTTCCGCATTTTGTAAATGAATAGTAGTGAAGGGAGGAAAGCGTTATGCAGTCTTACGGACAGTTTCTTCATCTTCCTGATAGTCACAGGGGAGAATCATGTAATGGTGATTTTCGTCCAATTCAGGGACTTCGGCATATTTGGGGAACGTTTTCTTGAACCATGCCCATGTCCCCATATAACCTTTACCATCCCGAACTGCGGCATAGTCTGCAAGATAGCGTTCGCTGTCCATCACGTTCCGCAGGTAGCCTTCCATGCGGGCATAGTTCCAACGAGTTTCCTTAACCGTGCGGTGGATTTCCCTAACGGTAATAGGCATTTGCAGTTTGCGCAGTTCAGTCATGGTAGCGTATTCCTGGGTACCAATCTGGCTTGCCGCCGCCAGGAAACGCTTGGTCACGGTGATAGTGTTGATGGCAAAGTTGATTTCGTAATTCGCATTCTTTTTCATTTTCTTACCCTTTCTGGTTTTGAGGCTTTTCCTTGCCTTTATATTATTGAAAGATGTTCAAAGTTGCCTTATGCGACGTTATCTTCTTTGGAGTTGTCGGTTTCTTCTCGATACTTGTTATATTCCGCGCCGTATACTTTCAGGAACCAAGTTTTCACATAGGCATAGGGGGAAGCCTGGGACTTGGAGATGGCTTTCACACGCGTAAATTCTGCCAATCGTTCATTAATGGGGCGCGGGTCATCCTCGGCATTTTCAATGAAGATTTCCATATTTTTGATGGTCAGGTTGAGATAAGTGTTCTTGTTGGTTGCCTTCTTGATTTCCCGCACTTCCATCTTGTAGGTAGGGTTATCGCGGCGGGCTGCCATCAATTCCTTGTATTCGGGAGTGTTCAGGTGACAGGCTGCTTTGTAGAACTTCTTGGTCATGTAGATGGTGGAATCGATGTGGCTGATTTCGTAAGCGTTCTTCTTCATAGTGTTCCTTTCATTCGCGGTTTGTTTGGCTTATCCGCTGCCTTCATTCTTCGGTTTCGGTTTGCTCTCTCGCTCCCCTCACCTTACGAACACATTATAAAACAAGTAGACTACAAGTAGATGCGTTTGAAAAAGATTAGTGATTTATTTTTTGGGCTGAAACCGTTGATTTATAAGGGTTTCTGGCTATCAGAGGTTTTGGAAATATAACATCTAAAAATAATATACAGAATGCACAAAAAACATATTAAAAAAGGCGTTATATTCTTCCTATTCTATGCAAAATAGCTAAAAAATTAGCCTCTCCGAATATTTTTATCTTAAAATTCTGCCGTCTTTTTACCATATACGCCAAATGCTTATTTATTGATGAACCATGATGGATAATTGCTGTTAGTTTTCAATTGATATAGCGAAAATCTTCAAAGTTCCTCAAAGATGTGGAAAGATGATCAAAGTTGTTGTTCTTACCATTATTCCTGTGTTTTATCGTATTTATCCATAGATTTCCCGCCTGAATCCTTGTCATCTCGCCATTTATGCTCTATAATCAAAGCATCCCGCTGAAATGTGGGGCGAACCTTGAAAATTGAAAACCATCATGCAATTCATGGAAAGTGAGTTGCTATGTCAAAAAGAATACGTCGTCGTGTAGTAGTAAACGGTCAGCAAGTTTGGGTGACTGCGTCAACCGAACAGGAATATGCTGAACATGTTGCCTTGCTTTTGACAGGTGGATCAAATCAGGCATCTGTGAAAAAAGGTCATGATTTCAAGGTATATGCCGAAAAATGGTTTGAAGTTTTTTCAAAACCCAATGTGGAAAAGGTTACTGCCATTACCTATGAACGGCAACTAAATAATCACCTGATTCCTTCTTTTTCTGGTATGACATTGGAAGAAATCACAACAGCAGATGTTCAAGCTATGTTCAATGGCATAGTGGGTGCAAAAGAAACAAAACTGAAAGCCAAAATGGTGCTGAACATGATATTTACGCAAGCACTGGAAGACAATATAATTCAGCGAAATCCTCTCGCATCAAAAAACATCCGTATTTCTGGGAGGGGAGCAGTAGAAACAGAACCATACACCGTAGACCAAATGAAATATATTGCGTCGCATTTGATGGATGTGCGTAATCCCATGGACTGCTTATTCCTTGGCTTACAGGCATTTCATCCTTTTCGTTTGGAAGAAGTACTGGGTTTGATGTTCAAAGATTATTTTGGAACAGAAATCTATGTTCAGAGAGCAGTAACTCATCCAGACAGAAATGCCCCGCAAATAAAGGAAACCAAAACGGAATCAAGCAAACGTAAAATTGCCTTGATTCCTGCTGTTGCCTCAATGATTCCCAAAGGGAACCCCAACGAGTTCATTTTGGGTGGAGAAAGCCCCATGACTTACCAACGGGTCAAACGAATGCTGACACGAATCAAGAAGGATATTGGATTCGATGAAAACCTGTCACCCCGCAGATTCAGAACAACCGTGCTGACGGACATCTATGAAGTTACGAAGGATATCAAGCAAGCACAGGCAGCGGCAGGACACACTACAGCGGCTATGACCTTGAAGCATTATGTCAAGGGACGCACGCAATTGAAAAATACCGCAGAGCCTATTTCTGCCTTGTACGGCATTGAAAACAATACGATGTGACACCTTTGTGATTTTGGATAGATGCCTGAACCCGTTGAAATATAAGGGTTTGCGGGCTTCCATAACCGCCAAAATGTGACACGCCATGTGACATCAAAAGGGATGAGGTCATCCAGAATGTATGCTGAGTTACCATAATATCCATCTTTTCCGTAAAGAACGCATAAAAAAACCCGTCATCTCTGACGGGTTTTTCTGGAGCTGATACCCAGATTCGAACTGGGGACCTCATCCTTACCAAGGATGCGCTCTACCGGCTGAGCTATATCAGCGCTTCAAGCGGCCAACGAAGATATATTACTACAACTCAAATAAAAAATCAAGGGGTAAAATCAAAAAAATTTGCAGATTTTCCTTCTCTGGCCGGCGCCCGCAAAAGGGGGCTTTCCCCCTGTCTTGCGCCTGGCTTTCGCGGGAAAAGAAGCGTTGCTTTTTGCGGTTTTGTCGTATATAATGGAAAAAAGAAAGGCAGGCCGCCGGGCTTTGTCCGGGAAGATACGAAAAACCAGCGCAATCGAGGGAACGCCATGTTTGAACAAGTTTTGGAAGCGATCGCGAAGTCCGATCCCATCATCATCCACCGCCACGCGACGCCGGACGGGGACTGTCTGGGCGCGCAGATCGGCCTAAAGCACCTGATAAGGGAAAATTATCCGGGCAAGCGGGTCTTCGCCGTGGGCGACCCGGCGGAGCGGTACGGCTTCATGGCCGATTCCGAAATGGACGCGGTGCCCGATGAAGCGTACACTTCCGCCCTGGCCGTGATCCTGGATACCTCCTCGCCGCAGCTCATCAGCGATCAGCGCTTCCGCGCGGCGGCGCTCACCGTCCGGATCGACCATCATTTGTTCCTGGATAAGATCGCGGATATCGAGGCGGTGGACCCGAGCTTTGAAAGCTGCTGCGGCCTGATCGCCCAAATGGCGCTGGAGGCGGGCTGGAAAATGCCGCTCATTTCCGCCGAATCGCTGTTCACCGGCATGGTCACGGATTCGGGCCGTTTCCGCTATGATTCCACCAGCGCGCGCACGTTTGCCCTGGCCTCCTTCCTGATGCGCCAGCCCATCGACACCGGCCGCGTCTACCGCAGCCTCTACACCGTCGATCTGGAAACGGCCAAGCTTCGGGCCCGTTTCGTGCAGAAAATCCGTCTGACTCCCCGCGGCGTTGCGTATATTTACACCACCCGGGAGGAAATCGCGGAGATCAAGACCGATCTTTTTTCCATTTCCCGGGGCATGGTGAGCCTGATGAACGACCTGAAAAACGTGGATATCTGGGTGAATTTCACCGAATCGCCGGACGGCGTCCTCTGCGAATTGCGCTCCAGCCGCTACAACATCAATCCCATCGCCGTCAAGTACGGCGGCGGCGGGCATAAAAAGGCCAGCGGGGCCACCGTCAGGGATCGGGAGGAAGCCATGCGCATGCTCGCCGACCTGGACAGGCTTTCGGAGGAAAACGAATGAACGAAGATATCAAGCGCGCGATCCTGGATAAGATCAAGGCGTACAGCCGGATCATGCTGTTCCGCCATATCCGCATGGACGGCGACTGTGCGGGCTCCACCAAGGGCCTCAAGGAGATCCTCCGCCTCACCTTCCCGGAAAAGGAGATTCTTTTGGTGGATCAGCAGCAATCCGAGTTTCTCAAATTCATGGGCCCGGACGACGGCCCCGCGCCGGATGAAGCGTACCGGGAATCCCTGGCCATCGTGCTGGATTGCTCGGAGCGCACGCGGATCTCCAACCCCAAATACGCCCTGTGCCGCGAAATCGTCAAGATCGACCACCATATCGAGGCTGACGCCTATGGCGATTTGAACTGGGTGGAGCCGGAGCGCTCCAGCGCCTGTGAAATGGTGGTGGATTTTTATGCTGCGTTCCAAAGCGAGCTGCGCATCAACGCCTGGGCAGCCACCTGCCTTTACGCCGGCATGGTCACGGATTCGGGCCGCTTCCGCTTCAGCGGCGTCACGGGCGATACCCTGCGCCTGGCCGCGCTGATGCTGGATCAGGGCGTGGATACCGAAACGCTCTACGCCAATTTGTACCTCAACGATTATGAAGTGCTCAAATTCAGGGCCCATGTGTACGAATGCATGCAGCGCACGGAAAACGGCGTCGCCTGGGTGCGCATCAGCCGCGAAATGCAGGCCCGCTTCGGCCTCGATCTGGAGACAGCCTCCAGCGCCATATCCTATATGGAAAACATCCGGGACTGCCTGTGCTGGCTGGCCTTCATTGACGTGGAAAAGCCGGAGGACGGCATCCGCGTGCGCCTGCGCAGCCGGTTCATGACCATCAACCACGTGGCGGAGCGCCATTACGGCGGGGGCCACGCCTGCGCGGCCGGGGCCACCGTATTCAGCGTGGAGGAAATGGAGCAGCTCATCCGCGAGGCGGACGCCGCTGCAAAAGCCTATAAGGAAACGCACGAGGGCTGGATGTAGAAAGATCCGGCCGTTTTTTGCACAGCAGGAAACAGCTTATGCTTCAGGCGGCGATCATCGGCGCCGGCAATATTTCCCACGCCCACATCCTCGCCTATCTTCAGTTCCCGGCGCGGGTGCGCATCGCCGCCCTGGTGGACATCCTGCCCGGCAATGCGGAAAAAGTAAAGGCGCAGTACGGCCTGGATTGTGACTGCTATTTGGATCATCATGAGACCGTTTCCCAGACCGAACTGGGCTGCGGCGGCATCACCCTGGGCAGCTTCGATACAAAGTAAGGAGGAACCGACGATGGGCAACGCGGTGAACGGCATGAATTACGCGCCCAAGGGCAAGCCAAAGCCCGTGGTCAAGCCCGGGGAATTCGTCTTTTCCGCCGTGCGCCTGGATCACGGCCATATCTACGGCATGTGCAACGGCCTGAGCGAAGCGGGCGGCGCCATCAAATATGTGTACGACCGGGACCCGAAAAAGGTGGAAGCGTTCCTCAAAGCCTTCCCCCAGGCCAAGCCCGCCCGCAGCGAGGAAGAAGCGCTGGAGGACCGGGAAACCCACATGATCGCCGGCGCGGCGGTGACCGGCGAACGGTGCGCCCTGGGCCTCAAAGCCCTCTTGGCGGGCAAGGATTATTTCACGGACAAGGCTCCCTTCACCACCCTCAGCCAGCTCGAAAGCGCCAAGGAAACGGTGCAAAAAACGGGCCGCCGCTATATGGTGTATTACAGCGAGCGGCTCCATGTGGAAGGCGCGGTATTGGCGGGCTATATGGTGGACGAGGGGCTGATCGGCAAGGTGGTCAACGTGGCGGGCTTTGGTCCCCATCGCCTGATGGCCCATGCCCGCCCCGATTGGTTTTTCATCAAGGAAAACTACGGCGGCATCCTGTGCGATATCGGCAGCCACCAGATCGAGCAGTACCTGCATTTCGCCGGGGAGGAAGACGCGCAGGTGATTTCCAGCCGCATCGGCAATTATAGCAATCCCCAATATCCCGAATTGGACGATTTCGGCGACTGCGCCCTCAACGGGAAAAAAGGAACCACCAACTATTTCCGCGTGGACTGGTACACCCCGGACGGCCTGCGCACCTGGGGCGACGGCAGGACCCTGATCCTGGGCACCGAGGGCTATATCGAAATCCGCAAATACGTCGATATCGCCCGGGAGGGCAGCGGCGGCAACCACGTGTTCCTGGTGAACGGGGACGGCGAAAAGTACGTGGACGCCACGGGCGTCACCGGCTATCCCTTCTTTGGCCAATTGATCCTGGACAGCCTGAACCGCACGGAAAACGCCATGACCCAGGCCCACGCCTTCAAGGCGGCGGAGCTGTGCCTCAAAGCCCAGGCCCAGGCCGTTGACCTGACCCCGCATGTGGCGGGAAGGAAATAACGCGCTCCAAAAAAACGAAAAGCCAACAATCGCCGCCTTTCCATGGCGTGCGCGCGTTGGCGCTTTTTTCTTCTGGTTCAGAACAGCATGGAACGCTCCTGCCCATTGGGTCAGAACGTTATGCCCTCGAAGCCCTGCCAGACGTTTTTCCCGCTGTACGTCATGGCCTCCTTTTGGCCGCGCAGCACCTTCAGCACGGCAAAAGCCATGGCCTCCTGCTCCATTTCGCCCGGATAAACCTGGATCGGGGCGATCCAGCCGCAGCGCTGACGGATGCCCGCGGCGATGTCCTCATACCGCATCAGGCCGCCGGTCAGCAAAATGGCGTCCACCTTGCCGCAAAGCACGGCGCTCATGGCCCCGATGCTCTTGCAGATCTGGTAGATCATGGTATTCCAAACCAGCGTCGCCTTTTTGTCCCCCTGGTCCACCAGATGATGGATGTTTTTCGCGTCCGACGTGCCAAACAGGCTGACGAACCCGCCCGCCCGGGAGCACATCAGGCGCACCTCGTCCAGCGAGTGCGTCTCAAGATAATCCAATAGCGCCAGCACCGGTACGCTCCCGATGCGGGTAGGGGCAAAGGGCCCGTCGCCATCCGCGCCCAGGCTTCCGTCGACCATGCGGCCATGGCAATGCGCGCCGACGGTCACCCCGCCGTCAATGTGGGCAACGATGAAATTGCAGTCCTCGTATTTTTTGCCCAAGGCTTCGGCGTGCGCCTCCGCCACCGCCTTGGGGTTCAGCACATGGGAATGCGGAACGCGGTAAAGCCCGCGGATGCCCGTCAGCCGCGCGTAATCGCAGAATTCATCCACGTTGGTTGGGTTCAGCGTATAGGCGGGCCGATGATACGCCAGCGCAAATTTCCACGCAAGCATGACGCCCAGCTTCGCCGCGTGCTCGCTTCCGCCGACGGTCGCTTCCGTATCGTCGTACAGCTTCTGATCGATGACCGTCACGCCGCTGGGCTGCGTGCACGCGCTGCCGCCGCGGCCCACGAAGACGTCGATATCGGCCGGATCGCAGCCTTCCGACGCCAGCATATCCAGGATCACCTTATAGCGGAAGGGCACCTGGCCGTTCACATGGGGAAATTGCAGCAGCACCGGCGCGTCATGGAACATGCTTTTCTGAAAGCGTTCGTTTTCGTTTTCAAAAAGGCTGATCTTCGTTGATGTGGACCCGGGATTGATGATCAACAGCTTATAGTCTTTCCGCATATATCCTTCTTCTCATCCTTCTGTTCGGTCAAAAAGAGGGCGGCGCGCCCATTCATCTTCCGCTTCGCGCCGTCACTGTAAACAATAGCACGGGAATCCTGTTTTTTCAAGGCAAATGCAGTTTTTATACATCCTCGTCCATCGTTTCCAGCAGGAAGCTCACCGGCCGGAACCCGTCGTTGCAGGAGATCATCGCGGTCTTCGGGTCCTTCATCCAGCCGTCATAGAAGTTTTCCCCGCCGTGCGAGAGCGTCATGACGAAGGGAGACACGCTGCCCCAGGCGCTTTCGCAAAAGCCCTCCGGCTTCTCCCAGCCGTTGCAGACAAAGGTCTGCCCCAGCTTCATCGTGCATGCATGCTCGATCGGGTTTTCGTACTGCGCCATCAAATCCTCATAGTGCGCGATCCGTTTGACCGTGATAAGAACCTTCCTCATCCCCGCATGCGCCTCTCATTCTCCGGCCATTGTTTCCTGCGCGCCGTTTTGCTGCACGGGCTCCAGGTATTCCGACAGGATGTAGCCTTCCCGGTCTTCATAGACGCAATAGATAAACCCGTTTTTCTGCCCGTATTCCGGATACGCGAGCACCAGCGCCCCCAGCGGGACCTTCGCCACGCGCTTGGAGGACTTTGACCGCTCCGCCCGCAAAGAAACGTATTCCTTGCAGTTGACCACCCGCATGTTGGGCTCCTGCTTTCTGTACAGGGCCGCCCCGCTTTCGCCGAAAATATCCTCGAAGGGAGAAGCGCCGCTGCTGCTGATAACATCCAGGATCAGCGCCGTGATCTGGGTGTCATTCTCGGTCCAGCCCTCCGTATAGGCGGCATACACGCATTCCACGCTGTATTCTTTGCCCTCGTATAAAGGATTGTCCGTCTGGTTGAACTTAAGCGTCAGCTGATCGCTGTACTCCGCCGAGGAGGCGTGCGACCAGGTGCCCCGGTAGGTATACGAGAATCCGCCGTCCGTGCCGTAGCAGACGAGGGATAGGAGTCCATTCTTTTCCAGCCTGAGGATGGCCGCCTTCCCCTCGTATTCATCCGCCCATTCGCCGGGCAGTTCCTTGCTGAATCCCGTATCATACGCGGCGGTGAATACGACGCTGTCCAGCACGCGCTGGAAAAACTTGGCGGTCCCTTCCGCGGCTTCCTCGGAATATTCGCCGACCGCGCTCAAATAATGCCCGTTTTCCGCGACCAGCGTCATGAAGTAATACCGTCCGCCTTCGAGCTCCCGGTACACGTCCGTTTGCGTGAGCGAACCGGCTTTCCCCATGTCCGGATCCTCGGCATACTCCATGGCGTCTTCCTCCGTGATCGCGGAGAGCACCATATAGTCGTCCGCGTACAGCGATTTCACGACGACGCCTTCCATCCCGTCCATTTCCCCGGCGTAGGCTTCCAGCCTTTCGTTCGCGTACCAGACGGAAAAGCCCATGCCGCTCTCGAGCAGCGTTTCCTCAATGGTTTCTTCCTGGCCCTCCAGCGCAATCACGCCCTGGCGCGTCTCGGCCGCAGCCCCGGCCGGGAGCAGCGCAAGGCAGAGCGTCAGCAGGAATATGCCTGCCAGTGCTGTCTTTTTCATGATGCATCCTCCTTGTCTTTTTGCAGTGATGGTTGGTTTTACGGTGAAGCAGGCTTGTCCCATGCTCGCCGAAAGCAATTCATTCCGCGAACAGGCCGACAAACCGGAACGAACGGCAGTCCACGAGTCCCCGGTTGGTCAGGCGCAGCTCGGGAATGCAGGCCAGCGGGATCAGCGCCATCGTCATGTACGGGGAATTGATCATGCAGCCCATTTCC
The DNA here is from genome assembly GCA_017541205.1 of Clostridia bacterium. Taxonomy (GTDB): domain Bacteria; phylum Bacillota; class Clostridia; order Christensenellales; family Aristaeellaceae; genus RUG563. The sequence continues at coordinate 20,783 of JAFXZO010000038.1, forward strand.
CGCCAGGCGCCGCTCAGGCTGCTGACCAGCGCGGCCATTTCCTCCACGGGCAGATCATTCATCAGCCCCGCGATGGGCAGCGGGACCAGCGCAAGAACCTTCCCGTCCGCCGCGGCGCACAGACCGCCGCCGCATTGGATCAGCGTGTTCGCGGCGAGCGCCATATCCCCGTCATTGGTGCCGGCAACCAGCAGGTTGTGCGCGTCGTGCGCGACGGTCTGCGCCATGGCGCCTTTTTTGAAGCCAAAGCCCTTCACGAAGCCCCGGCCGACCGTGCCCGTCGCATGATGGCGCTCAAACACCGCCATTTTCATGATGTCCTGGGCGGGATCGGCTTCGAGGAGCCCGTCCTTCGCCTGCAGGTCGATCAGTTTTTCATAATTGCCCACGTGGTTGGGGATGATTTCGATCACGCGGGTCTTTACCCGCGTCCTGCCTTCCGGCGCGGCGATTTTGAAGCTTTCCGGCGTGATGGGATGGCCCACATGCATCGTGTCGTAGACCGACGCGGGAAAATGGGCCTTTCCGATTTCCACGGTCATTTTGCCGTCCTCCGCCACAACCTCGCCGTCGATGATGGTCCTGGACACGCGGATATCGTTCAAATCGCTGAAAAAGACGATGTCGGCGCATTTGCCCGGCGCGATGCTGCCCATCTCATGATCCATGCGGAAGCAGGCCGCGGGGTTGATCGTCACAAATTGGATGGCCTTGACGGGGTCCAGCCCCTCTTTGATCGCGCAGCGCACAATATGGTCCATATGCCCGTCCTCGACCAGCGTATCGGGATGGGTATCGTCAGAAATCAGGCAGGCAAAGCGGTCGTCAATGCGGTTATCCAGGATCGCGCGGATGATGATTGGCATATCGTGCCAGGCGCTGCCGTAGCGCATCAGGGCGTACATGCCGCGCCGCATCTTTTCCAGCACGTCTTCGGCGCGGGTGGATTCATGGCAGCAGCGGATGCCGGAGGCGATGAAAGCGTTGAGGCCGGCCCCGGTCTCCGGCACGGAATAGTGCCCGGTGATCACCTGATCCGCTTTCAGCGTTTCCGCCAGCTCGCCGTGGATCGCGGCGTCGGCCCCCAGAACATTCGGAAAGCTCATCATCTCTCCCAGGCCCATCACGCCGTCCCAGGCCATCATCTGGCGGACCTCCTCCGGCCCGATGTGCGAGCCGGTATCCTCAAACCCCGCCACCGCGGGCACGCAGGAGGGAACGTTCGACATGGCCTTGAGCGGCGCGCGCTTCGCGTCCTCGATCATGGCTCTGACGCCCTCCGGCCCGCATACATTGCATATTTCATGCGGGTCCATAAAAATGCCGGTCGTCCCATGCGGCACGACGGCGCGCGCGTATTCGCCCACGCTGATCATGGAGGATTCCACATGGATGTGCGCGTCCATGAACCCCGGGGCGACGTACTGCCCTCCCGCGTCGATCACCCTGGTGCGCTCGCCGATGCAGTGCGCGGCGTCGCCCACCAGCGCGATCCTGCCTTCCGCGATCGCAACGTCGATCCCCTCCTGGATCTCGGCGGTGCACACGTTGACGAGCTTCGCGTTTTTGATGACCAGCTCCGCCTTCTCCGCGCCCATCGCCACCCGCGCCAGCGTCCTTGTCACCTCGTACAGGGGTTTCTTGCAGAATTTATTCAGCATATGTTCCTCCTTGCGCCGCCCGCCGCGGCCATGACGGTATCCTTGTCCGCGCCTGTCCGCCGAAGCGGACCTGCTTTATTTCGTAAAAACTTCCCTGCAAGCATATGTTACACCATCGGCCCGGCAATTGTCCAGTCCATAAGCTATGGCTCCGTTTCGCAAAACGCGTACACCTGGTCATAGAAGTCGCGCCCCTCTTCAAAAGCGCCGTGGCCAAGGCCCTTATAGATCAGTACCCTGCTGCCTGAAATACGCTCGTTCAATTCATAGGGAGCTTCATTTCCCACGATTTTGTCGTCGTCTCCGGCGATGATCAGCGTCGGGCATTGGATCCGGGCCAGGTCCCCCCGCGCGTCAAAGTCCATGATCGCGTACGCGTTCCTGAAAAAGCGCTCATAGCTTTTGGGCTTGGTAAATTTCGCGATCAGCGGGAACAGCTTCCCGTTTTTTTCAAGATATGCCTGGGAATACGTCTTTTCGGCAGTGTCCGTCATCAAACGAACGTGGTCCCCCTGCTTCGCCATCTCGATCCATCCGCCCACCACGCTTTGCGCCACTTCATTCGCGTATGGCGCGGTGACCGCGAGGATCAGCTTTTCAACCATTTCGGGCTCATCGATCGCCAAATACTGCGCGATCATGCCTCCCTGCGATACGCCGAGCACCGCCGCTTTGCCGATCCCCAGCGCCTGCATCGCCCGGGCCTGATCAGCCGCCATCTGCCGGATCGTATATCCTTCCGGCATCCTGTTTTTCCGGCTGAATATCGATACGGTATAATCATTGAGAAATCGCTTGTAAGGCGCCCGTAAAAAAGGCGCCTTTCCTTTGACCGTCGTCAGGCCGTCCGATAATCCGGGCAATACGACCAGCTGTCTTTCACCGTTCCCAAAAGACGCGTAGTACATCTCCGTATCGCCGAGGGCAACGCAGCCGTTTTTCATGTTCATCATTCCCATTCCGCTGTCATTTCATGGCGCGATAACCGGCGCGCCAGGCATGCGCCCGGTACGGAAGGAGGCGCATGCTCCCCGGTTACTTCCTTTTTTTCGGAGACGGAAGCTCCTCATACATGGCCTCGATCAATTCCCGCAGAAAATCCCTGTTCTCCACGTTGTCCACAAGCAGCATTTCCTTGGCGCCCTCATAGGGAAGCTCCGCTTCCGCTTCCGGCATCATCGTCCTGGCAGATCTTGTGGGCTTTACCAGGAAACGGTCGTCATAAATGCCGCCGATGATCTTTCCTTGATAATAAAGAATGTATTCTCCCATCATCGCGCGCCAGGTGACGCCGTCCAATTCCGAAAGCTGCTCCAGGATATAATCCAGGTAATCCCTGCTCGATGCCATGCCCGATCCTCCTTTGAAGCCGCCGTCGCAAAGCCATTGTTTCCTGATGTGCCGCTTTAGTCCGTTTCGTGCTCTGCACGCTTCATTTTACACCATTTTTATGCGATTGCCAAGGCCGTACCCGCGTTTTCGCCTCCTGGCGGCGTTTTTTACCACACAAACGGGATCACCTTGTACCGGACCCGTTTTTTATATTCCGCATATCCGTCCAGTCCGCCTTCCAGCACCTGCTCCTCGTTGCGGATGCGTTTTGCGATGATGGGGATATACAGCAGCATGACCGCGAAGGAAATCAAAGAGCCAAGGACCAGCGGCATGGACAGGAACAAAAGCAGCGTCGTCATATACATGGGGTGCCGAACGACGCCGTAAAGCCCGGTATCGACGACTTTCTGGTTTTCCTGCACCTCGATCGTCCGGGAGAGCCAGACGTTTTCCCGCATCACTTCGGCATACAGCGCATAGGCGGCCAGGAAAACAGCCGCAGCCGCCCAGGAAACCCAGCCCGGCAGCACGATCCATCGGAAGCGGAAGTTCAGCCCCGCCGCAATAAACGCCGCCAGGAACATGAAGGCGCTCAGGACGATCACTTTTTTCTGCTCGCTTTCTTCTTCCTTCGCGTTCAGCCTTTTGCGCAGAAGCTCCGGAGAGGCGCGCATCATCAGCAGCCCGGCAATGAACATCGGAATAAAGAGGATCCCGATCAGCAGCCACGCCTGCCAGAACGCAAGCGTCCCCGCCGGCAGAAACAGCAGCAGCCCCACGATCAGCAGGCCGCCGAAGAATTTGGTCATTGCCTGTGAAAACAGTCTGGAATCCATTGCCAGCCCCCCTGTCTAAAGTGAAAGCCCCTTGATCGTCTTAAGGAAGCCGGATGATTTCCCCCGGCTCAAATCCGTCTTCTGTCAGAGCTGCGATGCCAGGGCTTCCAGATCCAGCCCGTCCGGGTCGCAGGTATAGACGGAAAGCGTGCGCATCAGCTTCCGTTCCGCGTCGTACCACATGCACACTTCCACCCAATCCTCGTTTTCTCCCCGGGCCTGCCCGATGGTTCCGCTGCAGCCGTTGACGTTGATCGCCTCCACGTTTTCCCAATCATAATACAGCCCGGAAATATCCATGAGCTGCCCTTCCTCCAGCTCGGCAGGCTGAACGCGGGCGCAGAATGCTTCTCCAAACAGCGTAAACGTCATCTCCGCCAGGCCCTCGCTCCGCAGGAAACGGAAAGAAACGTTTTCCGCCCCTTCCGGCGCTTGGAAGGATAGGCCGGAAGCTTCCTTCAATTCTTCAGCCGTCATATCCTCCCAGGGATTGGGAAGCAGGAGAGGCTGATACCCAACAAAGCCGCTTTCGTTCTTTTCGCTGCTCAGGAACCAGTATTCCAGCGCATCGCTTTTCGTTTCCAGATCCATCACGTGCGCCCACAGCAGCATGTCTTCCGGCAGGACGCCGACAGGCGTTCCCGGGCGGTAAAGCAGCATCTCGTCGCCTTCGCTGATGCCGTAAGGCTCCGAGGGCACATAGCGGATCCCGTCTTCAATCGCTTCCTCCGCCTGATCGAATGCCAGCCTGTCGATCCGGATCCGCCAGGTATTTTCATCCGCCTGTTCAATCAGGCTCATTTGTCCGCTGAACTGACAGGAATAGACCGTGCCAAACGGATATGCTTCCGAAGCGTCTCCCATATCGCTGTCGTGAAAATCCCCAACGAAGGAACCGTCGGCAAAAATCCGCATGTCGGTGGACCAGGCGCCCACTCCGCTGCTGAAGGACCAGGCGAGAGAGGCCAGGGATTCAAAGAGGTTTTCCTCCGCGCTCGCGTTTGCGGTCAGCGTCAAGGCCATGCACAGAATCAGAACAATCAGCTTTTTCATATGGATCTCCTTTCGCGGGAAGGTTTGCTTCCCGCTATATATACGGCGCAGACGGGGCAGCCGTTCCCTCGCGGCTGAAAAAAGTTTTTTGTCCCGCCTTTCCTTTTTTCGCTGAGATTCAGGCTCATAAGCCTGTCCCGGCAAACGCTTTGATTTCCTTTTCCAAAAGGCGAAATACGTTGGCCGCCAGATACCCGCCGGCAATCGCATGGTTCAGGCGAACGCTCACAGGCATGACAAGCCTTCCGTTTTCATTTCTGTATTTTCCCCAATTGACGATCGGGGCGAAAAACAAATGGCCGTCGGGCAGTTCGATATGCAGGGCGTCATAGAACTTCCCATAGTCCTCGTCATATTCCGTATAAACGGGCGTGCAGGTTTCCGTATCCTCATGAAAAACATACTGCGTGGGATTGATTCTGTCGTAGCAGATCAATTCATCCGTCTGCCACAGATAACCCATTTTGTAATCGTCGCGGGAATTCAAAACCTTTGAAAGGATATAGAGAAAGTTGATGTAAAACTTCGTCCCCGTCTTCCCGGAATATGCGGCGAGCTCCGTAGCATCGATCCTCGCCGTCATGGAAGTCGAACACTTGCAGTCTTCCGAAAAGCGGCGGAACAAGCCTTTCCGATCGTATGTTTCCCTGTCGATCACCCGATAGCTCGTATGCGTCCTCCTCTCTCGTCAGGTGCGTTCAGTCAGCCTTTGTCCGCTCCCGTCGGTATCCTCCGGCGCTGACCCCGTATCCTGTTCTTTATCCGCAGGCATGCTTCAATATGCATGATCCAGTGCCGTGAAAAAGGCATTTGAATCAGTCCGCGGATATCCTTACCGCACCAATAATCGATCAGCCAGACCGCGTCTTCGTCTTCGCTGACGGCATGAAGCGCCTTCAATTCTTCTTTTCTGTCATCCGTGATTTTTCTCTTCAGGTCTTCAAAGGCCAGCCCCCGAACGATCCTTTCCGTACTGGCTCTGACGTCCGACAGATAGGAATAGAGCCCGTCCAGATCAAGCTGCCGGGAAAAATCCGCGATCCGGTCCTGTTTCAGCTCATTGCCGGTCGTTATGATCGGCGAGCCCGTTCTCCTCTGGTAATCCCCCGCAAAGAACGTTTGCGTATCTCCGCTTATCAGGGTATGGGCCACAATATCTTCGATCCGAAAAATATGCCATAAGGAATATGCGATCGTCTTGCTGTGGTATCCCTCCGCACCCAGAAACGGGATCGCGTCAAAATCCTCCCTGGACAGCTCCTGATAGAAGGACAGGATCGTGTCCATCAGCTGTTTCCGAAGCGCAAACAAAGAGGAAAGCCCCATTTCATAGGTCTCTTTCTTTTTTATCTGAAGCTGCATCGTTTTATTCAGATCCGACCATTCCCTGTTCAAAGTCCTCGGCTCCTTTTCTTTGGAAATTCGTTTCTTAAAGATGCCGCGTCGGTCCTGCCGTCTCCTCCCATTGGGCGGCCGGCCGCGCGGACCGGAAAAGGCACGGCCTCAGGACAGCACGCTGTCCTCCCGGGAGATGAGGTCGGCGTAATCGCCCGCTTCCACGGTTTCAAAATCCGCCTCCTGCCAGGAAGGATTCATCATCCGGCTCAGGAACAGCCCGGCGATGCGGCGGGCCCCCTCCTCCCGCAAATGGCTGTTGTCCGCAAGGCCGTCGGGATAATTTGCGCTGCCCGCCGGCACATGGCAGTAGATCATTTTGGAATGATCCACGCCCGCAAGCTGCACCATCTGCATGGTGGCCTTTTCCAAATCAATGAGGCGCACCCCCCGGTAATCCGCAAGGTTCCTGATGGCGTCCGGGTATGCGCCGTGGGTGGGCGCAAGCTTTCCTTCTTCGTTGAAATGCCGCCGGGCGATGGGCGTGACCAGCACGGGCTCCGCCCCCTGCCGCCGGGCCGCGTCGATGTACATGGAAAGGTATTCCGGGAAGGTGATACGGGGGTTGGTGCCGCGCTCTGGGTCCGGTTTTTCATCGTTGTGCGAGAAGGAAACGATCAGTTTATCCCCCCGGCGCAGGCACAGCTCGATGACGTTCAGCCGTTTTTCGGCGATGAAGCTCTTGCTGCTGCGGCCGTTGACGGCGCAGTTTTCCACATACGCGTTCAAGCCGGCGGCGTTCACTTGCTGCTGCAATTTTTGGCCCCAGCCCATCATGGGATAGCGGCTTTCATCGTAATTTGCCATGGTGCTGTCGCCGCACAGGAACCAGGTGGGGATACGTTTGTCCGGCTGCCAATGATCCCAGCCGCCCAGCACCTCCCGGATGGAATAATCCGCCGCCTCCAGCGCCGTCATGCGCTTTTGCCCGGGGTGCCGGGCGCTTTGATCCGCCCGGGCCCCGGTGGTGCCGAATTCGGCGCAGCGCTCCGTTACCCGCCTTTCCTCGTCCCAGTCCTCAAAGCCTTGGGGCGAAACATGCCCGTCCATTTCGCAGTTCAAAAACACGGTGCGGCAATCCTTGCGCCAGGGCCGGCCCAGGAACGCCCACCCCTCCCCGCATGCGCCGGTGAGCCTGCAATTGTGGAACACCAGGCCGTAGGGCTGCTCCTTGGGCGTGTTCGCGGCGGTATAGAAGCCGCCCCGTTCGTTCATGAACAGGGTGCAGCGCTCGAACCAGCAGCGGTAGGGCCCGAAAATAAAGTCCACGTCGCCCTGGATGAAGCAATCCTCAAAATACTGGCGGCTGAAGGTGGGCGGGCAGTCGCACACGGAAGGCACGCATTCGGCCCTTCCCCGGCGCGGCGCGATGAAATCCGCAACCTTTTGCATCAGCGGCCCGCAGAACAGGGTATCCTGATGGGCGATCATGCGCACGTTGCGAAACCTCCCGCGGTCCCCCGCGGCATAGACCGCCACGGCCTGGCCCACTTTTCGCCCATCCCCCGCGTCGTTGCGGACGGTCAGGTTTTCCACCTCCACGTTGCTGCCCGTCACCATGAAGGTGGCGGAAAGGAAGGTGCCCCGCTCCGTGCCGTCGCGGTCCAGATCCCTGGCGCAGCCTTGGGCGGTGATCACCGTGCGGTCCCGGGCTTCCCCGATGATGCGCACGTTGTCCTTGTTGACCACCACGCGCTCCCGGTATTCATCCATGCGCAGCACCAGGATCGTAGGGGCCTGCCCGCCCCCGGGGATCGCGTCGATGGCCTGCTGGATGGAGGTAAAATCCCCGCTGCCGTCCTTGGCGATGATATACATGGCGTTTCCTCCTTCATATCCATCCGAACGTCCCCAGCGCTTCCGCCGTCATGCGGGCGAAGGTTTCCGCCCCGAAGCGCTGGGTGTGGGTATCGTCCGCGCTGCCGTCCGGATAGGCGGGATAGGCCCCGGGCCGGGCGTGCAGATACAGCTTTTTGCTTTCCTCGTCGCCAAGCCGGCGCACCAGGCGGATGCTCTTTTCATAGATATCGATCAGCGGCACGTTCCTTTGGGCCGCCAGCACCCGGATAACGTCCGGGTATTCCCCGTGGGATTCCATGAGCTTCCCTTCCCGCCAGATCCGGCGGCAGATGGGCGTCATCAGCACGGGGCGCGCCTGATGGAGCAGGGCGGTGTCCACATAGATTTCCAGGTTATGATAGAAGGAAGTCCAGGCGTCCGTGTGCCGCCAGACCAGATCGCTGGTATCGTTGTGGGTAAACTGGACGAGCAAAAGGTCGCCGGGCCCAAGCTCGATCTCGATCCTCTGCAGTCTGCCTTCCGCCAAAAAAGACTTGGTGCTTCTGCCGCCCATGGCCCGGTTTTCCACACGGACGCCGGGCAGGAATTCATGCAGCACCTGGCCCCAGCCGGTAAGCGGCGCTTCCTCGGGCTTATAGCTTGCGGCGGTGGAATCGCCGCAGATGAAAACGGTCATGCTCCCGTTCCTCCTTTTCATGCCTGGATAAAGCGGACAGCTTCCACATCCGCCCAGCCGCCCCAGCGTCCCAAAGTGTTCAGCGTGAATAGACCGGGGCGAGCGCCCGTCCATCCTCCGCAGGCCATGGGGTATTCGCCGCCCAAGGGACGAAGGGAACGGACGTCTTTTCCGAAAAAGAAGGAAACGCTGCCGTGCCGCACCCGCATCCTGAGCAATATCCGAAAATCGTCCCACGTATCTTCCGCGATCTGCACCTCCGTGACCTTTTCCGGCGTCCGGAGGCTGATTTCCTCGGCTGTGCCCCTTTTCAGGCTGACCCTTCCCTGTCCCAGCGCGAGATAATAAAACGTATAGCCCATCATGCAAAGGCCGGAAAGATCCCCGTCCCGGGCATGGACGGCAAATTGCGCGTCCATGTCAAAATCATGGCTCTGCATCAGCTGGGACAGGAAATTGCCCGCATGGAACAGGCTTTCCGACGGAGCGGCGTAAAGCCTCAGTCCGGGCTTTAATTCCGCATACCAATCCTTGTTGGGGTTGGCCTGCCATTGCCATTGAAGGCCCAGGCCGCTTTTGAAATCGTCAGAGGTTGGGATGTTGGCGGCAAAGGGAGGCAAATCTATTTCTCCGCTCGGCACCGGCTCGCCTTTCCTGCCCATCACGGGCCAGCCGCCGCTCCAATCCACCGGCTGCAAATGCGTCACCCGGCCGTAAGCGTTCCGATCCTGAAAATGGATGAACCAGTCTTTTCCATGGCCGTCGTCCACCCAGCCGCCCTGATGCGGCCCGTTGACGGGCGTGCCGCCCTGGCTCAGCACCACCCGGCGCTCGTAAGGGCCAAAGATATTCTCCGCCCGCAGCGCCAGCTGATAGCCCGTCTTCACGCCGCCGGCCGGACACAGGATCCAGTACATCCCCTTCCGCTTGTAAACCTTGGGACCCTCCACGGTCGTATCGTGATGCTCCGCGCCGTTATAAATCAACCGGCCTTTGTCCATCACGTTCAAGCCGTCCGCCGACATTTCATGCGCGTACAGCACGTTGTTGATGCCCACACGGCTGGCCGCGAGGCCGTGAACAAGCCATACCCGCCCATCGTCGTCAAAAAGCGGGCAGGGATCGATCCATCCGGTCACGTCCTTCACACAGCGGCATTCCCATTCCCCCGCCGGGTCCCGGGTAATAAAAGCGAACAGGCCTTCGTCCGGCATGCACGCATACACGTAAAAAGTACCGCTTCGATACCTGATGCTGGGGGCCCATAGGCCGCACTTGTGGGCGGGCCTGTCATACCTTGCAAAAGGCAGCCGCCGCGCCGCGTAGCCGATCAATTCCCAATGCGCCAGATCCCTGGAATGCAGCACGGGGATGCCGGGCACATACGTAAAAGAGGAGGAAACCATAAAAAAGTCCTCGCCCACACGGATCACATCGGGATCGGAATAGTCCCCGTAAAGGATCGGATTCGTGTAACGCACTTTTCTTTGCTCCTTCTTTGCTGTCCGCCATTAGCCTATCCGGCCGATTTCCTTTCCATTATAGCATACTTTTTTCTCTTCGTCGCCTGTTTTTGAGCCTGTCCATCGGCTTTCTTCCGGATTTTTGTACGGCAGGCGCTTCTTGTTTGGCCTCCCCTTTTCCATCCTCGTCACGGACGCGGTTTTCGATCTCAAAATTCGCGGAAAAACCGTGAAAATAGTTAAAATTATTCAAAAGAACGAAATTGAGAAAGCCCCTTGATCCGCGGCCACAGAATGCCGTTCAAAACGGCGGAATATGAATTTGACTTTCTTTGACCTCCGGTGTATCATACAGTCACCATCAAGGGAAGGGGATCGAAAGTGAACCGGCCCAAAGATGGAACAAAAAAATGCGACCCTGCAACACTGGCGATGAACCAAGCGGTACAAGGCCAAATGATTGGAGGTTTGCATGATGAGTACTTATCTTCCTACCGTGTTTGGCGAAAACCTGATGGATGTGTTTGACGATTTTGACCGTGACTTCTTCCGCGGCTTCAACCGCCCCGAGCACGTCCTCTACGGCAAGAACGCCGCCCACATGATGAAAACCGACGTAAAGGAAACCGAGGAAGGCTTCGAGGTGGACGTTGAGCTGCCCGGCTTCAAGAAGGAAGAAATCAAGCTGGAGCTGCACAACGGGTATCTGACCATCTCCACCGAAAAGAGCCTGGAAAAGGAAAGCAAGGGCAAGATCATCCGCCAGGAGCGCTATGCCGGCACCATGCAGCGCAGCTTCTACGTCGGCGGCAGCGTCACCGAAGAGGATATCAAGGCCAAGTACGAAAACGGCGTCCTGAGCCTCATGATCCCGAAGAAGGAAGCCAGGAAAGAGCCGGAAAAGAAACAGATCATGATTGAAGGATAAACCGTTAAATGAAGGGCCTGTCGGGCATGATGGCGTTGTATTGATCGATCAGGGCTTCCAACCCGGGAAAATCGAAGGTCATCAAATCATTATCAAGGAAAGCCTCCCATTCCCATTCCGGGCCGGGGCGGGAATAATCGGTAAAGGTGAAGCGCCCGTTTTCCACCTTCGCCATCCAGGTCTGCGCGTCGGTGCAGTCCGTCAGCGCCCATTTGTCCTCCAGGAATTCAAAGGTCATCCAGATATGGTTTTCCAGGGGGACCGTATCCCAATCGAGAGGGCCGTCGGGCATTTTCATGTAGTAATCCACTAAAATGGCGGACCCGTCATGGTAGGTTTCCAGATAGCAGTGCTGCGGGAATGCGTCCCGGACGAATTCCTTATCCTCCATGTAAATGCGCAGGAAGGAAAGCCCCGCATCGTCCATGATGAATTCCAGCGTCCGGAAATCGTCGTCGGTCCAATCGTATTGATACCGGGGATCGTAATAATCCTCCGGTTCCCCGATGTCGGAAAAAGCGTCCGGGGCGGCGGTGCAGAGGATATCCGTATCCGCCAGCACCAGCCAATCCCCGTTCGGCTTTTTGCCGACCAGCCACGCCAGCGTCGAATAAACATCATCTTCCGAAAGCGGCGCGGGCAGACCTTGCAGTACTTCATTCAGGTGTGTCGTGTAGCCGTCCCGATAATCGTAGGAAGGGAAGCCGCAGGGGACAAATAAGCCATCCCTGCCGAAAGCCAGATCCTCCCGGCGGAACCAGCCCATCCCGCCGTGTTCCTCGCCGCAGATCTGCAGCAGCACCCAATCGCCTTGTTCTTCTTTGATTTGCCCGAACAGCCGGGCATAGCAGAAGGCGGCCGCGTCCCCGTCCGGAGCGTCCCGCATCTCCGCGCCGTTGACAGCGACGCAGGCCCAGCCCGCAGCGTCAATGGCGGCCACCACCCCGCTATTCGTCAGAGGAACGGCGGACAAATCCATTTCCGTCAGGGACAGAGGAAAAGCAGGCACACCAGGATAAAGCTGGTTGCTGCTTTCACAGGAAACTCCATCCCCCGCATCCCACACCAAACCGTCATCAAAGTTCCAAATGCCACATTCTGTGTTGATTCCATCAATGCCCGGTGAATCCCCGCCGCAGTATACGTATACCAAGCCGTCATCTACCATCAGTTCCAGTTCATCCCCATCGGAATGAATTTCATTGAGGGAAAAATGTATCTCCTGCGCGGGAGAGGAAAGCACGGTTTCATACGCCTGCCCGTTCCAGTAAGCGATGCAGATGCGCTGCTTCCCTTCCCCGTTCACGGCGACGCCGATGAGCTTATCCGAAAAAGCCCCTAAGCTCTCCCAGTGTTCGTCGTTCTCCAACATGAATTCCGCCATCCAGGGTATTTTTTCCACGTCGATCCAAGTATCCAAAGCGCGGGCAGCTTCCTCCTGGGTCAGCGCTTCGATCCTTTCGGCGGTCAGGGTTGACAGAGGCACCGGAACCAGATCAATTTCGTCATAGCAGATTTCTTCCCCCGCCAACAGGGGATTTAGCAGGATGTGCAGCGTTTTCTGCGCCAGCTTGCCGTCCTCCACTCGGTACAGGCCCACGCGCACATGCCTCGCCAGTTCGCCGTTCCAATTGCCGGAACCGTAATGCGAAGCGAAACTCACCTGCCATTCCGGGTAGTCCTGCGCCACGTGAGAAAGCACCAGCGCCTTGTGATCCTCAGAGACCGCGGCACGCGCCGCTGATACCGGTGCGCACAAAAGAATCAGCGCCGCCATCAGCGCCGCGGCAAAGAATCGTCTACATTTCATCGCTTCTTCCTCCGTTTCCAGCTTATGGTTTCAAGAATCAAACGATCTGTCGCGCCGATTTTATCCCCGGCGAATGACCGAGCGCCCTTCCCGATCAAAAACCCCCTCTCCGGCTTGCTTACGGATACCCGCAGCCCGGAGAGGGGATGTCCTCAACCGATCAGAACATGAGCATGGAGGTCTGTTCGATCGCGCCGACGTCAAATTCGATGTCGTACTCATTCAGGGCGTTGGCCGCGCCGGAATAATACTGGTCGAACTGGCCGGCGGTTTCTGCGCTGTATTCCAGCACGGTCACCGCCACGGCTTTCAGATGCAGGATGTACCAGCCGCTGTCACCCTTCACCAGCAGCGTGCCGGTCGCGCCTTCCTTGGCCAGGTTCAGGGCGTTCTGGCCCTGGGTCAGCCGCACGAACACCTTGCCGTTTTCATACTTCCATTCGCTGATGGAGCTCAGGCCCACGGAGCCGTCCGCGTTGATGGACATGATCTGGGCGATGCCGGTGCCTGTTTTGGCCTGATAGCCTTCGGCCTTGGCTTCGTCCGCGGAGGAAAGCAGGGAGCTCTTGGCCATCAGCACTTCTTCGGCAGCGGCGAGCGCGTCGCCGGAGAGCACGGTCTTGGTGGCGGAAGCGGTGGTGTAGGCATCCACCGTTTCGGCGGCGGCCACGCCGCACAGCAGCATCGCGGCAAGCAGCAGAGCAAACAGTTTCTTCATGGATGATTCAGCCTCCTTTTGTATGATCAGGGGTTCTCCCATTTGCGACGGCTTTATTATACCGCATGGCAAAACGGCAGTCAATCTTTTCCCTACTTTTTTAGTGGGTGATTCTTTCCCGATCATCCGCGCACGAAAGGCGCGCTGTATTCGGCATTGATTTCCCGAAGCTCTTTCAGGCCGTCGATATAGGGCTGGTAAATGCTCTCCGTTCTTCCGCCGCCCCGGTTATCGCAGCCGGAGCAGAATTCGCAGTCGATCCCGCAGCTGCCCCAAAGGGCCTGCTGAACGATCCGGATCCGCTCTTCTCTGGTGGTATCCTTAATCAAAAGGGATTTCATCGCATTGTTTCCCTCCCGCATCCCGGAGATTTGGAAGCAGCGGCCTGCGCCCATGCTCCCTACAGCTTATACTGCATAAAATTCCCGTTTTTTATGAATCCAAAATCTGAATACAGCGCTGCGCCCATATCCGACGCCGTAATCTGCACTGTGCCGCAGCCATAGGCTTTCGCTTCGTCCACAACGCGGCGGAGCAGCTCCCGTGCGATCCCCCGCCTTCTGTAAGCCGGGCCGGTAAATATGCTGGACAGCAGGCCGATCCTTCCGTTCGGGCAGCCGAAATACGGCGGCTTTTCCATAAAGGACATGCCGCTGGTGCCGACGGTCGCGTTTTCATCCAGCGCAAGCCAGGAGACAAATGTCCCGTCGGCCAAATGCCGCGCGCGCTTCATGCCTGTTTCCCGATCAGCGCCCGCACCTCGTCCAGCGTCGGCGGATGAAGCGGCAGCGGGAACCGGGAAATAGCGATTGCGGAACAGGCGCCGGCAAAGCGCACCAGCCCCGCGATCACCACATAATCCATAACGCCCGGGTCACCGTCCATGAAGTGGAGCGGGCTTATATCCACCTGCTTTTCCGCGTAAAACGCTTTCAGCATGGGGGCCACCTCCGTGCCGATCCAGGTGCCGTCCATCCGGACGGAAACGCCCAGGGAAGACAGCACCATGGCTGCCGTGCCCGTTTCGCCGCCGGGCAGGAAGTATTGCTCCCGGATCTCCGCGTACTCGTCCGGCTTGAGAAAGCCGTCCTTCAGCAGAAAAGAATGGGTGCCCAACACCTGCCCGAAAAGGTAAACCTCTGCCTGCGGCTTCATGGCCGGTCCTCCTTACGCGTCGTACTGCCTTCCGGGAGCGCTGCGGGATCGCCCGGCTCTGCTCATGCCAGCCTTTTTACGATCGTCAGCACGTTCTGCCCATCCCTGTATTCATACCGCACGTCGTCCATGCTCTTTTTCACCATAAAGATGCCCAGGCCGCCGATCTGCCTTTCCTCGGCGGAAAGGGTCACGTCCGGGTCGGGCTTGGCCAGGGGATCATAAGGGATGCCGCCGTCGATGAAGGTGATCGCTACGGAGCGGTTTTCTTCGTCCGGCTGTACGCGGATGGTGGCGCTGCCCTGGCCGGGAGCATAAGCGTAGTGCGCGATATTGACGAACACCTCCTCCACCGCCACGTCGATCTGCATTTGGGCTTTCATGGAACAGTCCGCCTTCTCCAGTTCAGCGTCCACAAACGCAAGCACCCGGTCCAGGTTTTCCACGGCTGCAAGGATGGTCAGTCCGTCCATTTTCTTTTCCTCCGATCCCTTATACAGCAGCCCCAGCATGGTAATATCGTCAAACTGCGGGGCGTCGCCCACAAAGGCGTCGATGTGCCTGTGAACGGTTTGCAGCAGCGTATGCGGGTCGGCGTCCCGGTTTTCGTTCAGCGCTGCCAGCAGGCGGTCGTTGCCAAAGAGTTCGTTGTGCGCGTCGGTGGCTTCCGTCACGCCGTCGGTGTACACAAACAGGATGTCCCCCGGATGCATCTCAAATTCGTGCTCCCGAAAGCGCATGCCCTCCATGGTGGCCACGGCGGGAGAATGGCGGTAAATGACCAGCTCATACTGCCCGTCCGCCCTGCGGATCGCCGGATGCTCATGCCCCGCGTTGGCGGCCATGCCCTTGCCGGTCTTAAGATCCAGAATCGCGAACCACACGGTCACAAACAGCTCCGCCTCGTTGCCCTGGCAAAGCTGCTCGTTGACATACTGCAATATCTCGGCAGGGCCGCCGCCCATCTGCGCGCGGTTCTTGATGAGCGTCTTGGCGATCACCATGAACAGCGCGGCAGGCACGCCCTTGCCGGACACGTCGGCCATGACCAGGCCCAGATGGTCCTGGTCGATGAGGAAGAAATCGTAGAAATCGCCGCCCACCTCTTTGGCCGGGTTCATGGAAGCGGAAAGCGAAAACGCCTGTCCTGCGGAAAATTCCTCAAAATTCCGGGGCAGCATACTGGCCTGGATGGTGGCGGCGGCGGACAATTCGCCCGCAATGCGCTGCTCCTTGGCCGTGACCTCCTTCAGATCGGAGATATACTTTTGCAGCGAATCGGTCATCAGGTTGAAGGAATCAGCCAGACTGCCGATCTCGTCGTCCGTTTTTACCTCCGTGCGGCTGTCCAGGTTCCCGCCGCTGATGCTGCGCACGTCGGCCTCCAATTTTTTCAGCGGATCGGAAATCTTCTTGGAGGAGCGCCCGGTAAACAGCGTGACGAGCAGCAGGATCACGGCGCTCAGGAGCAGGCAGCTTTGGATCACGTTCATGATCCCTTTCGCCACGGTCGATACGACGTTTTCCGTATTCCGATCAATGTTTTCCCGAATCGTTACGGCGGGTTGGATCACGGAGGAAACGGGCGTCTGGATGCAGATCGTCCAATCGGTGGAATCAATGGTCGCAAAGGCGATATAATCTGCGTTTTCCCCTTCGCCCACGCTGACCACGCCGTTTTTCCTCTGCAGGATCTCCTGCCCCGCCTGCTGCAGCGCAAGGTTCCTCCCCGCGTCAAAAATACTGCCCATATTGCTCGCCAGCGGATCGACGCCCTTCCCGGCGATATAATTCCCCGAGCGGTCGATCAGGGTCGCCACGCTGGGGTCCACGATGCCGTCGTTGACCATGGACGCGTTCAATTCATCCATTAAAATATCGATCGCCACGCAGCCCGCGAAGCGGCCGTCCGCATAATGAAAGGGCGCGACGCAGCTGATGGTCAGGCCCCGGCCGTAGCCGTCCTGATAGGGCTCGGTAAAGAAGCAGGTCTGCTCCGTTCGGGCCCTCGTATACCAGCCGGAAGAACGGTATTCATAATAATCGAGGGTCACGGCGCTGTCGGAATAGGGATCGTAGCTGACCATCAGCCCGCTTTCCGTGCTCAGGTAAATCGTGGCGATGTTGTCGTTGTTGCGGACGATAGGCACAAACACATCTTCCATGTTGCCAAGCAATTTGCTTTCATCCAGCAGCGCCTCATAGGGCGTATCCGGAGAGGCCAACGTGCGCTGCATCGCCCAAATGCCGCCGTTTTCAGCGGCAGGCAGCGGCACTTCCCGATCCGGGTAGTTTTCCGCGTCGCGGTACAGGGCGTCCGCAAAGGAGGCGGCATACAGGGCGGAATCCGAATAGGCGGACAGCTTTTGCTCCGCCAGCAGCGCCTTGTCCGTCGCCTGGCTCTGAATGCTCTCTTCCAGCTTTTGCATCATGGCCTCGCTGCTGATGGAGGAGGCGGTTTCGCCCAGCGTTTGGGAGTTGGACACGGCGTCCGCGCGGATCAGGTAAATTGCGGATAAAAAAGTAACGGTGGATAAGATCAGCGTGAACATGGCAAAGGTGAGCGTGGATAAGATCATCTTGCGGGCAACGGAGGTTCGCTGCACCGTTTCGCCTTTTTCGTTCACTTCGGTCGTTTCCCGAAGGTCACCGTATCCCATTTTCACCATCACGGTATCATCGACCATGAGGGTGGCGATGATCAGAAGGATCCCGCCCGCGATCTGGAAAACGGTGGCGGGCGTGTATTCCACGTTCATGATGCGGCACAGGATGGGATTGGCAAGCAGCGTAATGATGATTTCAGCGGAGAAGATCAGCGACGCTTTCAATGCCGATACGTATTTTTGGGCCGAGATCTGGACGATGCCGTAAACGGCGCGGATGCACACACCGATGAACAGGGCGCTGACCCAGAAGCTGGCTTCGGTGGGCAAAGTCAGCGTTCGGCCCGTCAGCGCGTTTTCGATCAGCCAGCCGATCAAGGCAAACACAGCCGCAAAGATCATCTGCGAAAGGGTCAGCTGCGTGGAATCCTCCGTTTCGCCCAGGATGGAAACGCTGACCACATAAGCGGCAAAGAAAATATCCGCCAGGATCAGGTACGCCACGTTCGCCGAGGAGAAGAGCATATCCGTATCCGCGCCGAACATGAGCAGCAGCGCGATAATGGCGATCACCGTGGCGATGCCGGAAAAGAAATTGACCTTCCTGCGCATCAGCAGCAGCATGGGCGTGATGAACACGAAATAAAGGCTGACCACGCTGGAGGTGATCACCGCGTCCATGTGCTGGGACCCCAGCAGCAGGAAGAAATTGAATCCTGTCAGCTCCAGGGCAAACAGGATGCCCTTCATCAACGTTTTCTTCGGAATGGAAAACAGCTTCTTGAACCGTACGCAGCCCAGGATCAGCAGGCCGATCACATTCGTGACGCAGACGAAGGAGAACGTGGACACCGTATCCGGCACATTCCGCAGGAAAACATACTGGATCGCCGCGAGAACGGTAATCAAAATCAGGCCCAGGGTGGCGGTGCCTTGCTTTTGCAGCTTCATGCTCATTTCCTTTCCGTAACGATCAATTTACGCAGCAGTCGATCGGGCTTATAGGCCATTTTAAGCGCCCGCAGTCCGGGAAGGCCCAAATCTTCCTCCATGTTGACATATCGGCAGCCCGCGGCGCACTGCTTTGTCGATTCCTGCCTGAGCACCTTATAGCAATGCGGGATGCCGCGATCCGCCTTTTCCACGATCACGTCATAGGTATCGCCCAGCGGGGTGCCGTAGCAGAAGCCGCAAACCGCCCCGTCGATGCGCAGGATAACGCCGGAAAGACGCAGCGTATCAAAGTGCGCGATTTGAAAGTCGATCATCCGGGCGTCCCGCATGAGCGTGTCCGCGTCATGGGTTTCCAGGTTTTCCCGCAGCCATTTGCGCTCATATTGGAGGCAGCTTTCAAAGTCCTCGGGCCGGATGCGCTCAACGCTCGCCCGCTGTCCATACTGGTTCCAAAAGGTATGGACCTCCTGCCGCCTTTTGCGCAGCTCCCCGCCCGGAAAAGCCGCCATCCTGTCCGCCCGGTATTGGTATTCCGCCAGATCGCGTTCTTCCTGGAACGCAAACCGATCCGGAAAGGCGTCCTTCACCAGGCCGGCCTGCTTTTCCGTGAGCGTGATAAACTTTGCCCGCTTTCCATGTGCGGCGGCGTCCTCCAGGATCCGCCGATAGGCCTGCGCAATGCCGCTGCTTCCCAGCGGGGCCAGGTACACCCGATAGGCTTCATCGCACAGGCGGCTGCGCAGGGTATAGAGAAAACCGCCCTGGATACATACGCTGTCCCCGTATTTTTCCGCCAGGGAAATCATGCTGACCGGCGAATGCTGGCAGCTGCCCTCGCCGTACGCGGCGGTATAGGGAAAAATTCTGTCATAGTCCGCGAAGGTGACAGGCTCAAAGGCCAAAGCGCTTTTTTCAGGCATGTCGGCCTCTTCCTCAGTTTTCGATATTCAGGATATCCACAAAGCCTGTGACCTCAAAGATTTCCATGATTTCCGGCTTCACATTGCGGATCGTCAGTTTGCCCTGCCTGTTCATCGCCTTCTGGGCGGCGAGCAGCACCCGCAGCCCGGCGGATGAAATATAATCCAGGCCGGCCAGGTCGAAAACCAGCTCCGTGACGCCGTTCACGGCGGCGCCCAGCTCGCCCTCCAGCTGGGGCGAGGTGACGGTATCCAGCCGCCCTTCCAGCGCGATGGACAGGGTATTCCCTTCCTGCTTTTTGATAATGTTCATACTGTGCTCCTTTCGTGATGTGCTTTCCGTGTTTTAAGGATCTTTGTCCGCTGCCGCCGGTCCAAGCGCGGCGCTTCGTTCGGCTCGGCTTGGGAGACCGCTTTCTGTCGCTCCCCGTGTCTTTGGTTCCGTGATTTATTATAGCATACGCGCTCTGATTATTCAAACTGCAAATCGCAGGCGCGATGAAAACATCATTGCGCAATAGAAACGCTGCCGCAGGAAGAAGAAAACCGCGGCAGCGATGTTTATGCGGGACGGATGCTTACGCCTTGCCGAGCCGGATCACATTCCAGGACAGGGCGGGCAGCCTGACGCTCACGCGGCCTTCGTCCGCCTTGGGCGCGCGCGCCTTTACGGGCTTCACCTCGTCCGGGTTCATTTCGGTGTTGACGGCCTTCACGTCGTCGTGATGCAGCACGATATGCTCGATGGCCTTCAGTTCGCCAAAGGCCCTCAGATCGCAGTCCAGGGCGATGCTGTCCTGCTGATCTCGGTTCACGGCGAAGATGGTCACGCCGCCGTCGTCCCCGAGCGTCGCGGCGGCGTCCGCCAGCGGTACCTGCTCATAGTCCTTGCAGTCATAGGCCGGGGATTGTATGATCGGGCGAAGCGCGGTCCCGCGGCCATAGCGGCTGGCGTGCATCATGGGATAAAAGATCGTCTGCGCCCAGCAGCCGCCGCCGTTGCGCGTCATGATGGGCGCGATCACGTTCACCAGCTGCGCCAGGCAGGCCACCTTCACGCGGTCGGCGTTCTTTAAGAAGGTGATCAGGATCGCCCCGGCCAGCAGCGCGTCCTCAAAGTTATATACGTCCTCCAGCAGCGGCAGGGCGCGGCCCCACTTATCGGCTTTCATGATCTCCTTGTCCTGTTCGCTGGAATGATACCACACGTTCCATTCGTCAAACGAAAGGTTCAGCTTTTTCTTCGCGTGCTTTTTGCCGCCCACCGCGTCGCAGATCGCCACCACTTCCTTAATAAAGGCGTCCAGGTCCATGCTCCGTGCCAGGAAGCCGGGGGTATCGCCGGTGGGATTGCCGTAATACCTGTGCAGGGACACGTAATCCACGTTGTTGTAGCATTCGTCCAGCATCTGGTATTCCCAGGCGCCGAAGGTCGGCATCGTGTGCGCGCTGCTGCCGCACGCCACCACCTCGATGGAGGGGTCCACCCACTTCATCATCTTGGCGGCTTCATTGGCGGCGCGTCCGTATTCATAGGCGGTCTTCTGGCCCATCTGCCAGGGCCCGTCCATTTCGTTGCCCAGGCACCAGAGCTTGATGCCCAGGGGATCCTTTTTCCCATTTTGGATGCGCAGATCGCTCCAATAGCTGCCGCTCTTATGGTTGCAGTATTCCACCACGTTCCTGGCGGCATCCGCCCCCCGGGTGCCCAGGTTCACGGCGTACATCACCTGGGTATCCGCCTTCTTCGCCCAATCGCAAAATTCATGCAGGCCCACTTCGTTGGTTTCCGTGGTGCCCCAGGCCAGGTCCAGGCGCTTTGGCCTCTGGTCCCGCGGGCCGATGGAATCCTCCCAGTTGAAGCCGGAAACAAAATTGCCGCCGGGATAGCGCACCACCGGGATGCCCAGCTCCCTTACCCTGTCGATCACATCCTGCCTGAACCCGTTTTCATCCGCCGTGGGATGGCCCGGCTCGTAAATGCCGCCGTATACCGCGCGGCCCAAGTGTTCAATAAAGGAACCGTACATCCGGGGATCCACCCGCCCGATCGAAAAATCCCTGTCCAGAATCATCGTGGCCTTTTTCATCTGCTGTTCTTCTCCTTTTCCTATCGCTGCTTGGAATAAGTATACTATAGATCGCCCTGGATGTCCATATCGGAAAGCATATTACGCGGCGTCGTCCATCGCCTGGCTGACGGAAAGCATCCATTCGATATACAGGCCGTATCCCTGGGTCGGATCGTCCACGAAAACGTGGGTCACCGCGCCGATGATGCGGCCGTTCTGGAGGATGGGGCTGCCGGACATGCCCTGCACGATGCCGCCGGTTTTCCCAAGCAGGCGCTGGTCTGTAACGCGGATCACCATGCTTTTTTGCGACGGCGTCATTTGCCGCGCCGCCTGCACGATCTCCACCTCATATTCCTGGATGCCTTCGCCGTCCAGGGTGGAAAGAATGGTCGCCGGGCCGGTTTCCACGCTCTCCTGGAAAGCGATGGGCAGGCCGTCCGGGTACAGAGGATTCACATACGGCATATCCAGCTTGCCAAAGATGCCCAGCACCGTGTTTTCCTCAATGTTCCCCAGCATCACCTGGTCTTTGAGGAAGCTGCCCCGCAATTCCCCCGGCTCTCCCCGCCGCCCTTTTTTGATATCCACGATTTCTGCCCGCATGAGCGCGCCGGTCCTGACGGGCAGAAGCTTCCCCGTATCCCCGTCGTTGATCGCGTGGCCCAGCGCGCCGTAAGCGCCGTTTTGCGGATCATAGAACGAAAGCGTGCCGACGCCCGCCGTGCTGTCCCTCACCCACGCCCCCATGCGGTACTGCCCGGAGGAAGAATCGAGCGCCGGGGTCAGGAACACGGTCCGGCTCTTGCCGTCGCGCTCAAAGGTCATGGAAAGCGGCGTTCCGCCCGACGCGGACACCAGTTCCGTCAGATGCTGGCTGCTTTGCAGCTTCTGCCCGTTCACGGCCCGGATCACGTCCCCGGCCCGCAGGCCCGCGCTCTGCGCCGGGCTCTTGCCGGCCACATCCGATACGCCGACCACCATCACCCCGTCCGTCGTCAGCGCGATGCCCACCGCAGCGCCGCCCGGCATGAGCCGCGTTTCGTCCCCCGCGGTCACCCGCATACGGCCGATGGGGAACAGGCCGAACAGATTGACCGTCACCTCCGCTTCGCCCTTTTCCCGGGCTGAAAGCGTGTGCTCCTTCAGGTCCAGCTTTTCATCCTGGCTGCTTAAAACCGCGGCGCCCATATCCATTTCGTAGATCTGCCCGACGCTGAGGCGGTATGTTTCAGGCAATGCGCGAAGCGCCTGGGCCGTGGGCGAAAAGATCATCCACCCCGTCAGCAGCGTCATCAGTACGCTCAGAAATGCGCGAAGCTTCCCGATTTTTTTCATGCTTCTCCCCCGCTTTGCTTTTTCTCGTCACCTTCCAATATGCCTTCCCGCGCTTCTTCCTATGCAGGAAATCGTGCGGTGATTTGGGCGCGCATGGAGAATAAGGGCAAAAAGCGGTTGATCCGTCCATTTCCGATTGTTCGTGTTTTTCTCCCAAATATGCTATCGTATCTCTTTATTCGCGATCATTCGCGTTTTTCTGTCACAAATTTCCGAACATTCAGCTTTTTCTATTGAGAATAATTCACTTTTTCTCTTGCGTTCGCCCGCGCGCCATGCTATAATTGGTTCGCCTCATGGACTGGGGCATGAGCTTGCAAAGGAGCAGGAGAGCATGAAAAAGGTCGGCATCATCATGGGCAGCGACAGCGATCTGCCCATCGTTTCCAAAGCGGCGGACACGCTCAAAGCGCTGGGCGTTCCTTTTGAAACGCACGTTTTTTCGGCCCACCGCACGCCCCAGGAGGCGCGCGATTTCTCTGTGCGCGCCGCGGAAAGGGGCTTTGGCGTTTTGATCGCCGCGGCGGGCAAGGCGGCGCACCTGGCCGGGGCTGTCGCCGCGAACACGGTGCTGCCCGTGATCGGCATTCCCATCAAATCCTCCGCCCTGGACGGGCTTGACGCGCTGCTTTCCACCGTGCAGATGCCGGGCGGCATCCCCGTCGCCACCGTGGCCATCGACGGGGCGCAGAACGCGGCGCTGCTCGCGGCGCAGATCATCGCCGTTTCGGACGCGGAGCTGGCGGGGAAGCTGCTTTCCCTCCGCGCGGAGGCAAAGGAAAAGGTTTTGGAAAAAGACGCGGAAATCAGCCGGCAATACCATTACGAGCTTTGAATAAAAAGGAGGCGCTCACCATGGAAAAGACCACGCAGCTTTATGAAGGCAAAGCCAAGAAAGTTTTCGCAACGGACGATCCGAACCTCTGCATCGTTTCCTACAAGGATGACGCCACCGCGTTTAACGGCTTAAAGAAGGGCACCATCCTGGGCAAGGGCGCCATCAACAACCGGGTCACCAACCACCTGATGCGCCTGCTGGAAAAGAACGGCATCCCCACCCACTACGTGGAAGAGCTCAGCGACCGGGAAACGCTGGTCAGGAAGGTTTCCATCGTTCCCTTGGAGGTGATCGTGCGCAACATCGCCGCCGGAAGCCTTGCCAAGCGCCTCGGCCTTCCCGAGGGCGTCAAAATGAAGCGCACCGTGCTGGAATACTGCTATAAGGACGATGACCTGGGCGATCCCATGGTGAATGAATACCACATCCTGGCCATGGAATGGGCCGCCAAGGAAGAGCTTGACCTGATCGCCTCCTATTCCTTCAAGATCAACCAGATCCTGTCCGATTACCTAAGGGAAGCGAGCATCGAGCTGATCGATTTCAAGCTGGAATTCGGCAAAACGCCGGACGGAACGATCGTCCTGGCCGACGAGATCTCGCCCGATACCTGCCGTTTCTGGGACGCTTCCACCCACGAAAAGCTGGACAAGGACCGCTTCCGCCGCGATCTGGGCGGGGTCGAGGACGCGTACCAGGAGATCCTGCGCCGTTTGCTGGGGGAATGATATGAGCGATCTGCATGAAGAATGCGGCGTGTTCGGCGTTCTTGCCAAGGAACGCAGCGACGTCGCCTCCACGGTTTATTACGGCTTGTACGCCCTGCAGCACAGGGGCCAGGAAAGCTGCGGCATCGTGGTCAACGATGACGGCCTGTTTACCGACCACCGGGATTCCGGCCTGGTCAACGATGTGTTCACCCAGGATGAAATGGAAAAGCTGGGCCTTGGCGATATGGCCATCGGCCACGTGCGCTACGGCACCACCGGCTCCAGCTCCCGCATGAACGCCCAGCCCATCGTGGTCAACCATATCAAGGGCCCCATGGCCCTGTGCCATAACGGCAACCTCGTCAATTCCTTCGAGCTCCGGGAGCGGCTGGAGCTGGAAGGCTCCATTTTCCATACCACCTCCGATACCGAGGTCATCTCCTATATCATCACCAAGGAGCGCTTGTCCGCCTCCTCCATCGAGGAGGCCCTTTGCCGCGCCATGCGCCGCATCCATGGGGCGTATTCGCTGGTGGTCATGTCCGCGAGCAAGCTGATCGCCGCGCGCGATCCCCACGGCTTCCGTCCCCTTTGCTTTGGCACCCGGCCGGACGGCAGCTACGTGATCGCCAGCGAATCCTGCGCCCTGGACGCCGTCGGCGCGGCCATGGTGCGCGATGTGGAGCCCGGCGAAATCATCGTGTTCGAGCGCGACGGCGAGCAATACGGCATGCGCTCCATCCGCGAGCACTGCGGCCTGTGCGCGCCTTCCCTGTGCGTCTTCGAGTATATTTATTTCGCCCGGCCCGATTCCGTGGTGGACGGCTCCAGCGTGCATGAAGCGCGCGTGCGGGCCGGCGCCTTCCTGGCGAAAAAGCATCCCGTCGAAGCGGACATCGTCATCGGCGTGCCCGATTCCGGCCTGGACGCCGCCATCGGATACAGCAGGGAAAGCGGCATCCCGTACGGCATGGGCTTCATCAAAAACCGCTACATCGGCCGCACCTTCATCTCCCCCGGCCAAAAATCCCGCGAGGACAAGGTGCGCATCAAACTGAACCCCATCGCTTCCGTCGTGCGCGGCAAGCGCGTGGTGCTGATCGACGATTCCATCGTGCGCGGCACCACCAGCAAGCGCATCGTGGGCCTGCTGCGCGACGCCGGGGCCACCGAGGTGCATTTCCGCGTGACCGCGCCGCCCTTCCTCAACCCCTGCTTTTACGGCACGGACATCGATTCCCGGGATCACCTGATCGCCTGCCGCCATTCGATCCCCGAGATCGCGCAGATCATCGGCGTGGATACGCTGGGGTATCTGGCGCTGGAGGACGTGCACTGCCTGGCGGATAAATCCGCCTGCGGCGGCTACTGCGACGCCTGCTTCTCCGGCAAATATACCACCGACGTGCCCTCCGTCCGGGAAAAATCCCGCTTTGAATTCAAAAAGAGCGAAAGGTTGGAAAAGGAATGAAGAGCTATTCTGAATCCTACAAGGCGTCCGGCGTGGATATCACCGCGGGCTATAAGGCCGTGGAGCTGATGAAAGCGCATATCGCACGCACCCTGACCCAGGGCGCGCTTGGCGGCGTGGGCGGCTTTGGCGGCCTGTTCGAGCTGGACGTAAAGGGCATGGAGCAGCCCGTGCTCGTGTCCGGCACGGACGGCGTTGGCACCAAGCTCAAGCTCGCATTCCAGCTTGGCAGGCATGGCACCGTCGGCATCGACTGCGTGGCCATGTGCGTCAACGACGTGATCGTATGCGGGGCCAAGCCCCTGTTTTTCCTGGATTACATCGCCTGCGGGAAGAACGTGCCGGAAAAGATCGCTTCCATCGTGTCCGGCGTGTGCGAGGGCTGCGTGCAGTCCGGCGCCGCGCTCATCGGCGGGGAAACCGCCGAAATGCCGGGCTTCTATCCCGAGGACGAATACGATCTGGCGGGCTTCTGCGTGGGCGTGGTGGATAAGAAAAACATCCTGGACAAAGCCCTCGTGCGCCCCGGCGACGCGCTGATCGCCCTGCCCTCCGCCGGCGTGCATTCCAACGGTTTTTCCCTGATCCGCAGGATCGTGAAGGATCTGGATCTGCAAATGCCCTTTGGCAAATCCACCCTGGGCGAAACCCTGCTGACTCCCACCAAAATCTATGTGCGTGAGCTTCTGCCCCTGATCGGGCAGCATCTCATCAAATCCGCCGCGCACATCACCGGCGGCGGGTTCTTTGAAAACATCCCGCGCAGCCTGCCGGACGGCCTGTCCGTCAGGATCGAAAAAGCCGCCCTGCGCACGCCCGAAATCTTCTCCTTCCTCCAGGAAAAGGGCAATATCCCGGAGCATGACATGTTCAACACCTTCAACATGGGCGTGGGCATGACGGTCACCTGCGCGCCGGAAAACGCGCTCAAGGTGCTCTCCCTCTGCCCCGGCAGCTATCAGCTTGGCCAGATCGCGGAAGGAAACGAAGGGGTGATCCTGCAATGAGCCTGGTGCGCTGCGCCGTGCTGGTTTCCGGCGGGGGCACCAATCTGCAGGCCCTCCTGGACGCGAAAAAAGCCGGGAAGCTCCCGCACGTTCAGTTCGTTTCCGTCATTTCCTCGCGTCCCGACGCCTATGCCCTGGAACGCGCAAGGAACGCGGGCGTTCCCGCCCATGTGGCACAGCGGAAGGGCTTTTCGCAGGAGGATTTTGAAAAAACGATCTTATCCTTCCTGGAAGCGGACCGGGCGCAGTTGATCGTGCTGGCCGGGTTCATGAGCATCCTCTCCCCCGCGTTCGTCGCGCGCTATCCCCGGCGCATCCTGAACGTGCATCCCGCCCTGCTCCCGGCGTTCGGCGGAAAAGGGTTTTACGGGCTGCGCGTGCATGAGGCGGCGCTGGCGCGGGGCGTCAAGGTCACCGGCGCGACCGTGCACTACGTCAACGAAATTGCCGACGGCGGCGAGATCATCCTGCAAAAAGCCGTGCCCGTCCTGCCCGGCGACAGCCCGGAAAGCCTGCAAAAACGGGTCATGGAGCAGGCCGAATGGCTGCTTCTGCCCGAAGCGGTGGAAATCGCCGCCCGGGAAATCTGCGAGAATCAATCTTGACCGAAATACCGCCGCTTGAAAGGAGCATCGCCATGCAAAAGCAGTCTCTTTCTTCCCTGCTTTCCCAAAACGCCTACCCCGGCCGGGGCATCGTTTGCGGCCTGACGCCCGACGGGCAGAAAGCCGCTGCCGCTTACTTCATCATGGGCCGAAGCGACAACAGCCGCAACCGCGTTTTCCGCGCGGAGGGAGACGATGTGATGATCTATCCCTTCGATGAAAGCAAGGTGGAGGACCCTTCCCTCATTATCTACGCCCCGGTCAGGAGCGTTTCGGACAAGCTGATCGTCACCAACGGCGACCAGACCGATACCATCCGGGATTTCCTTCGCAAGGGCGACTGCTTTGAAAACGCCCTGCGCACCCGGGGCTTTGAGCCGGATAAGCCCAATTACACCCCGCGCGTCAGCGCGATCCTGCACTTTGACAAGCCCTGGTGGTATCAGATGAGCATTCTCAAATGCGCCGATCAGGAGGGCAAAAAGTGCAATCGCTTCACCTTCGATTTTTCGCCGGTGCCGGGCCTTGGGCACTTCCTCCACACCTATATCGGCGACGGTTCTCCCCTGCCCTCCTTTGAAGGCGAGCCGGAGCAGGTGGACGTTTCCGGCAGCATCGACGACTGGACCGGCGAAATCTGGGAAAACCTGAACGAGAGCAATAAGATTTCCCTGTTTGTCAGGTTCGTTGACTTAAAGACCCGCAAAGCGGAAACCCGCATCCTCAACAAGCACCGCTAAGGAGGGAAAACCCATGAAGGAATTGGAACTGAAATACGGCTGCAACCCGAACCAGAAGCCCGCGAAGGTCTATATGAAGGACGGGTCCGACCTGCCCTTTGAGGTTTTGAACGGCCGCCCCGGCTACATCAACCTCCTGGACGCCCTCAATTCCTGGCAGCTGGTGAAGGAGCTCAAAGCCGCGCTGCGTCTTCCCGCCGCCGCGTCCTTCAAGCACGTATCCCCCACCTGCGCCGCCGTGGGCCTGCCCCTGTCCGAAAAATTGGCGAAAGCCTGCTTTGTGGACGATATCCCCGGATTGAACGATTCCCCCCTGGCCTGCGCCTACGCCCGCGCCCGCGGCACCGACCGCATGAGCTCCTTCGGCGATTGGATCGCCCTCTCCGACGTCTGCGACGGCGCCACCGCGCTCATCGTCAAGCGCGAGGTATCCGACGGCATCATCGCCCCCGGCTATTCCGACGAGGCGCTCGAAATCCTCAGATCCAAGCGCAAGGGCAATTACAACATCGTAAAGATCAGCCTGGATTATGTGCCCAACCCCGTGGAAACCAAGGACGTCTTCGGCGTCACCTTCGAGCAGGGCCGCAATAATTTTGAAATCAGCGGATCCCTTTTGCAGAATATCCCAACCGCCAATAAAAACCTGCCCGAAGAAGCCAGGCGCGATCTCATCATTTCCCTCATCACCCTCAAATACACCCAGTCCAATTCCGTCTGCTACGCCTATGACGGCCAGGCCATCGGCGTGGGCGCCGGCCAGCAGAGCCGCATCCACTGCACGCGTCTGGCAGGCGATAAGGCCGATAAATGGCACCTGCGCCAGAGCGATAAGGTGCTTTCCCTGCCCTTCCTGCCCAGCCTGGGCCGCGCCGACCGCGACAACGTGATCGACGTCTACCTCTCCGATCAGGACGAGGACGTGCTATCCGACGGCAATTGGCAAAAGTTCTTTACCGAGCGCCCCGCGCCCTTCACCCGGGAGGAAAAGCGCGCGTTCCTGGACGGGATCACCGGCGTATCCCTGGGCAGCGACGCCTTCTTCCCCTTCGGCGACAACATCGAGCGCGCCCGCCGCTCCGGCGTTTCCTACGTGGCGCAGCCCGGCGGCTCCATCCGCGACGACCAGGTGATCGAAACCTGCGACCGCTTCGGCATGGTCATGGCCTTTACGGGGATGCGGCTGTTCCACCATTAAAAAGAACGGCGTTTTTCCCCGGACTCTTTTTCAAAAAGCTGATGCTGTTGTTCTGCGAAAGGCGGGGGCGATGATGGGCCGGGACGGGATCAAGCAAATCGAAATATTGGGCGCGAACCGCTTTGAAACCTTTTCCAAAACACGTGAGGGCAGCCGGGCAATCATCATTCGGGACGGGATGATCCTGCTTTCCCATGAAACCGTGTCCGGCTGGTGGCTGATTCCCGGCGGGGGCATGGAGGCGGGCGAAACGCCCGAAATGTGCTGCGTCAGGGAAACGGAGGAGGAAACGGGCCTCCTCGTGCGGCCAATGCGGCAATTCCTGACGCTGCATGAATACTATGAGGAATACCGCTATACCAGCTATTATTTCGTGTGCGAGGCGGTCGGCAGCGGGCAGATGCGCCTGACCGACGCAGAAAAGCGCCGCGGCCTTGAACCGCAATGGCTGCCCCTTAAAGAAGCCGTCGCTCTGTTCTCACGCCATCAATCCTACGCCGCGGTCAGCGAAGAAAAGCGCGGCTCGTACCTGCGCGAATACACCGCGCTTGAGGAATACCTCAGGTCCCAAGCATCATCATCCCTTGAAGGAGGCTCCTCCATGAACATCCTGGTCGTCGGTTCCGGCGGGCGCGAGCACGCGCTCATCAAATCCCTGAAAAAGAGCCCAAAGGTCGAAACCATCTACGCCCTGCCCGGCAACGGCGGCATCGCGCAGGACGCGGTGTGCGTGGAGATCGGCGCAAAGGACATTGACGCCATCGTGCGATTCGCCGTCGAAAAGACCGTGGATTTTGCCGTGGTCGCCCCGGACGATCCGCTGGCGCTGGGCGCGGTGGACGCGCTGGAAGCGGCGGGCATCCCCTCCTTCGGGCCCACGAAAGCCGCCGCCCGGATCGAAAGCAGCAAGGTGTTCGCCAAGGAACTGATGGCGAAATACGGCATCCCCACCGCGAAATGCCGCGTGTTCTCCGACCCCGGCGCCGCCAAACAGTACCTCCGCTCCGCTCCGCTGCCCGCCGTCGTCAAGGCCGACGGCCTGGCCCTCGGCAAAGGCGTCATCATCGCGCAGACCCACGCGGAAGCGGAGCAGGCCGTCGCCGACATGATGGAAAACAAGGTGTTCGGCGAAAGCGGCTCCCGCGTCGTGATCGAGGAATTCTTGGAAGGGCCGGAGGTTTCCGTGCTCGCCTTTACCGATGGAAAAACCGTCAAGCCCATGGTTTCCTCCATGGACCACAAGCGCGCCCTGGACGGCGATCAGGGCCTGAACACCGGCGGCATGGGCGCCGTCGCCCCGAACCCCTATTACACAAAAGAAGTGGCGGATCGCTGCATGGACGAAATCTTCCTGCCCACCATCCGCGCCATGGAAAAGGAAGGCTGCCCCTTCAAGGGCTGCCTGTATTTCGGCCTCATGGTCACCAAAGACGGCCCCAAGGTGATCGAATACAACTGCCGTTTCGGCGACCCGGAAACCCAGGTCGTGCTGCCGCTGCTCAAAAGCGATTTGCTGACCGTCATGCGGGCTGTGCGCGGCGGCACGCTCGGCGATTGCCCCGTGGAGTTCTCAGGCGGCGCGGCCTGCTGCGTGGTCATGGCTTCAAAAGGCTATCCCCAGCATTATGAAAAAGGCTTCCCCATCACCCTGACCCCGGATACCGATACGGTCACGACCTTTATCGCCGGCGCGAAAAAAGGCGATTCGGGCGAATTGCTCACGTCCGGGGGCCGGGTGCTGGGCGTCACGGCCACGGCGGGCACGCTGAGGGAAGCGATCGGCAGCGCCTACGAAGCCGTTGGCAAAACGCATTTTGAAAACGCTTTTTTCCGCCGGGATATCGGCCGGCGCGCGCTGCGCAAGGAGGCATAAGATGGTCTACCGCGTTTATGTGGAAAAAAAGCCCGGGCTGGATCACGAGGCGCAGAGCCTGAAAAGCGACCTGAAGACCCTGCTCGGCATGGAAGGCCTGGAAAACGTGCGCATCCTGAACCGTTACGACGTGGAGGGCGTGGACGCGCCGCTTTTTGAGCGCCTCAAAACCACCGTGTTTTCCGAGCCGCAGCTGGATACGGTCTTTGAAGCCCTGCCCGATGATCTGGGCGAAACGCTTTTCTGCGTGGAATATCTGCCCGGCCAGTTCGACCAGCGCGCCGACAGCGCCAGCCAGTGCATCCAGCTGATCTCCCAGAAAGACAGGCCGCTCGTGCGCTCGGCCAAGGTCTACGCGCTGTATGGAAAGCTCTCGGAGGCGCAGCTGGAGCAGATCAAAAAATACGTCGTCAACCCCGTCGAAAGCCGGGAAGCGGGCATGGCCCCCTTCACCACCCTGAAAACGGAATACGACCATCCGCCCATGGTGGAATGCATGCACGGCTTCCTTTCCCTGGACGAAGCGGGCCGCAAAGCGTTCGTAAAGCAGTACGGCCTGGCCATGGACGAGGACGACCTGAAATTCTGCCAGGCCTATTTCCAGGCGGAGGGCCGGGAGGCGACGCTCACCGAGATCCGCATGCTGGACACCTACTGGAGCGACCATTGCCGCCATACCACATTCCTGACCCATTTGACCGATCTGCGCTTTGACGACCCCGATGCGCAAAAGACCTATGAAGCCTACCTTCAGGCGCGGGAAGAGTTGGGTATCCGTAAGCCCGTCTGCCTCATGGACATCGCCACCATCGGGGCCAAGCATCTCAAAAAGCAGGGGCTGCTGAGGAACCTGGACGAATCCGACGAAATCAACGCCTGCACGGTGAAGATCGACGTGGAAACGGAAATGGGCACCGAAAAATGGCTGCTCCTGTTCAAGAACGAAACGCACAATCATCCCACGGAAATCGAGCCCTTCGGCGGCGCGGCGACCTGCATCGGCGGCGCGATCCGCGATCCGCTGTCCGGGCGCGCCTATGTTTACGCCGCCATGCGCGTCACCGGCGCGGCGGACCCCACCGTTCCGCTTTCCGAAACCCTGCCCGGCAAGCTGCCCCAGCGCAAGCTCGTCACCACCGCCGCGGCGGGCTATTCCTCCTACGGAAACCAGATCGGCCTGGCGACCGGCGAGGTGCACGAAATCTATCATCCCGGCTATGCGGCCAAGCGCATGGAAATCGGCGCGGTGATCGCAGCCGCGCCGCAGGAAAACGTGCGCAGGGAAGCGCCGGTTCCGGGCGATGTGATCATTCTGCTGGGCGGACGCACGGGCCGGGACGGCTGCGGCGGGGCCACGGGCTCCTCCAAGGCCCACACCCTGCAATCCATTGATACCTGCGGGGCGGAAGTGCAAAAGGGCAATGCGCCGGAGGAGCGAAAGCTCCAGCGCCTGTTCAGGAGCCCTGAAGCCTCCCGGCTCATCAAGCGGTGCAACGACTTTGGCGCGGGCGGCGTTTCCGTCGCCATCGGCGAATTGGCGGACGGCATCGCCATTGATCTTGACAAAGTGCCCAAGAAATATGAAGGCCTGGACGGCACAGAGTTAGCCATCTCCGAATCCCAGGAGCGCATGGCCGTGGTCGTCGCGCCCGAGGACGCGGAAACGTTCATCGCGCTGGCTTCCGCCGAAAACCTGGAGGCCACCGTCGTGGCGGTCGTTCAGGCGGAGCCCCGGCTCACCATGACCTGGCGCGGCCAGACCATCGTGAACATTTCCAGAGCATTCCTCAATTCCAACGGCGCGCCCAAGGAAGCGGCGGCCCATGTGACGGCGGCCAGGCCGGTCAAGGCATTATCCGTTCCCAATTCCTTTTCCGGGTGCTTGCGCGCCCTGGCGGGGGATCTGAACATTTGCTCCCAGCGGGGCCTTTCCGAACGCTTTGACTCCACCATCGGCGCGGGCACGGTGCTCATGCCCTTCGGCGGCAAGCGCCAAAAAACGCCGATCCAGGCCATGGTGCACAAGATTTCGCGGGAAAAGGGCGATACGGACACCGTGTCCTTCATGGCTTGGGGGTACGATCCGTACATCTCCGAGTCAAGCCCTTATCACGGCGCGTACCTGGCGGTGCTCCAATCCGTTGCCAAGCTGATCGCCACCGGCGCTTCCCTGGAGGATACCTATCTCACCTTCCAGGAATACTTTGAAAAGCCCCAGGGCCGGCCCGAGCGCTGGGGCAAGCCCCTGGCCGCCCTGCTTGGCGCTTTGCAGGCCCAATGGGATTTGGGCTGCGGGGCCATCGGCGGCAAGGATTCCATGAGCGGCACCTTTGAAAATCTGGACGTGCCGCCGACCCTCGTTTCCTTCGCCGTGACGACGGGGAAAATCAATGAAGTGCGCTCCCCCGAATTTAAGGGGCCGGGCCACAGGGTCGTCCTGCTGACCGCCGCCAACGGCGGTCATCCTGGGCAGGGCGACGGGATCAAAGCGCTTTTCCAGCAGGTTCACGGCCTGCTGCAAAGCAATAAAGCCCTGTCCGCATGGGCCGTGGATCATGGCGGCATCGCCGAGGGCATTCTGAAAATGGCGCTGGGCAACGGGTTGGGCTTCTCCTTCGTATCGCAAATCCATCCCACGCCGGAAAACTGGCAAGAAGAAGGCTTCTCTTTCAGCCAGATGATGACAAGCTCTCTGATCGCTCCCAGCAACCGTGCGTTCCTGCTGGAGCTTTCGGACGACGCGGAAGACGTGGGCCGGCTCGTCGGCGTGACCACGGACGACGGGCAATTCACCTGGGAGAATGAATCCGTTTCCCTGGCCGAGCTGGAAAAGATCTATGAAGCCCGGCTGGAAAGCGTCTATCCCGCTTCCGTGCCCGGCAGGCAGGATATCCCCGTGATCTCCGCCGAAAGCAAGCCCGTGGTCCGGCCCGCGAAGTCCATCGCCGTTCCGCGGGTGCTGATCCCCGTATTCCCGGGCACCAACTGCGAATATGATTCCCTGAAAGCGGTGGAAGCGGCGGGCCTGAAGGGCGAGCTCCTGGTGCTGAACAACCTGTCCGCCCAGGGCGTCTCCGATTCCGTGGAGCGGTTCGCCAAGGCGCTCAAAAACGCGCAGATCGTGTTCATCCCCGGCGGTTTCTCCGGCGGCGACGAGCCGGACGGCTCCGGCAAGTTCATCACCGCCTTCTTCCGCAGCGCCCAAGTGGCCGACGGCGTCCATGACCTATTGGACATGCGGGACGGCCTGATGCTGGGCATCTGCAACGGCTTCCAGGCGCTGATCAAGCTGGGCCTTGTGCCGTATGGCCGCATCACCGCGCCCGACCCCGGCGCCCCCACCCTCACCTACAACCGCATCGGCCGCCACCAGAGCCGCCTGGTGCGCACCCGGGTCGCGAGCGCCAACTCCCCCTGGCTCATGGAAACGAAGGTCGGCGATATATTCACAGTTCCCATCAGCCACGGCGAGGGCCGCTTCCTTTGCAGCGACGCCGTGCTCCGGGACCTGATCGAGCGCGGCCAGGTCGCCACCCAGTACGTGGACGCCGACGGCCGGCCGACCGACGATATTCTCTTTAATCCCAACGGCTCCGCCGCCGCCATCGAGGGCATCCTCTCCCCCGACGGCCGAATCCTTGGCAAAATGGGCCACAGCGAACGCATCGGCAAAGGCCTGTACCAAAACGTACCGGGGAATTACGATATGGGCCTGTTCCGCAGCGCCAAAAAATATTTCGGCTGATTACCCCCAAAACGCCGGCCCCCCAAAGGAAATCCCGCCTGATTGCCTTTGGGGGGCGTTCGCCTCTGCGAAGCGCAAAAACCGCAAAAAACCGCATAAAAAAATGATTGACATTCCCTCCCCAAAATGATATAGTAAATGAGCGCTTTACGGAAGGGTTGCCCATCGCAGCACGCGGAGGGATGGCCGAGTGGTTGATGGCGCTGGTCTTGAAAACCAGTGATGCCGAAAGGCACCGGGGGTTCGAATCCCTCTCTCTCCGCCATTTTTTCCGGATCAGCGTATCGCAGGCCGAATGGAGAAGTACCCAAGTGGCCGAAGGGGCTCCCCTGCTAAGGGAGTAGTACGAGTGAATCGTAGCGAGAGTTCAAATCTCTCCTTCTCCGCTGAAACCCTTGCAATTCAAGGGTTAAGCTTCATAAGGAACTAATCCTTGGGGAGACCGCGTAGCTGTGAAAGGCTACGCGGTTTTCCTTTGGGTTGAAATGCGTTCCAGAATGACCGGCTCGGTTAGGATGGGGATTTCGACCTTGCCGACGAAGTTGAAGACGATTTCGATGGTCTGTCTGCGGTGGCCGCTGGATTTGTCTGCTTCGTGGACGATGATCTTCTTGACGAATTCGTTCACGATGTTGGTGGTTAGCTCGGGAATGTTCACGTACTTTTCCACCAGGGCGGCGAAGTGGTCGTAATTGTCGTTGTCCTCCTGCTGCTGGTCGATCCATTCCTCCATGACGGCGATTTCCGTCTTCAGGCGCTCCTGCTCCGCTTCGTAATCAGACATCATCTTCTGATACCGGTCATCAGAGAGAGAACCCAGGACGTGGTCTTCATACAGGCGGGTGATCAGCGTGTCGATATCTTCCAGCCGTTTCTTTGCCTGGGCCAGCTGCTTCTGGTTCTGGCGGATGCTGCTGTCCTGCGCTTTGCGGGTGGACTGCATCCATTCCAGCTGGAAGCCTTCTGCGTCCTCCCGGACATAGGCTGTCACAGCGCGGATACGTTCCAG
Organism: Clostridia bacterium; assembly: GCA_017541205.1. Lineage (GTDB taxonomy): Bacteria > Bacillota > Clostridia > Christensenellales > Aristaeellaceae > RUG563. The sequence goes on from JAFXZO010000038.1 coordinate 56,699, forward strand.
CACGATGTTCCGCAGCACATCCTCCCGGATGTAGTGGCAGGAGCACTCGCCGCGTCCGCTTTTGTAATTGGAGCATACATAGTGATCCTGCTTCCCTTCAAAGCTCTTGCAGGTGGCGAAATGCAATCTGCTGCCGCAGTCCGCACAGAACATGATGCCTGCAAACATTCCTTCCCGTTCAGCTCGCTGAATACTTCGGTGCCGTTCCTGTCGCAGCTCCTGTACCCGCTCCCATAACGCTTTGGGCACGATGGCCTCTTGTGTGTTTTCGACAACATAGGTGTCCTCAGGTTTGTTCGGAATCCGCTTTTTCAGCTTGTATGACTTGGAGTAAGTCTTGAAGCTGCAGGTGCAGCCGGTGTATTCCATTCGTTCCAGGATGTCCACGACGGATGCGTCTTTCCATGTGAAAGGCTCTGCGGGAAGGGGCGTACCGTTCCGTTTCGCATAGGCGGCTTTTGCAGTCAGGACCTGTTCCTCTCTCAGGATAGTGGCAATCTTCGCCGGCCCTTTGCCCTGCATCGCCAGGTCGAAGATCCTCTTCACAATCGGCGAAGTCTCCGGATCAATGATCCAATGTCCTTTCTTCTCCGGGTCTTCCAGATAGCCGTAGGGCGGACGGTTGAGATGTTCGCCCCGCATTCCCTTCGCCTTGATGACAGCTCGCACTTTTCTGCTGGTGTCCTTCGCGTAGAAGTCGTTGAACAGGTTTCGCACCGGGGTGAAATCGCTGTCGCCTCGCTCAGAGTCCACGCCGTCGTTCACAGCGATGAAGCGGACGTTCTTGCTGGGGAATTCGATCTCCGTGTAGTGGCCAACCTGCAGGTAGTCGCGTCCGAAGCGGCTCATGTCCTTCACGATGACCGTGCTGACCTGTCCTGCCTCCACCAGGGATAGCATTTCCTGCATGGCAGGCCTGGAGAAGTTGGTACCGGTGTAGCCGTCGTCTACGAAGAACCGGATGTTGGCGAAACCATGATCGTCTGCGTATTTTTGGAGCAGGGCGCGCTGGTTCTGAATGGAATTCGACTCGCCATCCAGGTCGTCTTCATTGCTGAGTCTGCAATATAGTGCGGTGATCTGCTGCTGATTCAATTCATTTTCCTCCTTCCGGGAATCAGCCGGCAGGTCCGTAGTGCTCATGGAAATCATACCACAATCGGAGCCATTTGTCATCCGGCAAACGCCTCCCTTTGGGGATAAGGCTCGGAGAAGATCAGCCGCTTTACCTTATCAATCAGCGTTTCTCCTCCGGCGCAGTCGGTCAGGATCGTGTACCGGGTATTGCCGATCTTTCGCTCGATGATGCCGTGAAAGGGATTGGTTTCGGATCGCATTGCCTGCCAATCCTCCCAGCTGGGCAGCGGGGAATTAATCGGGAAGTCATAGCAGGCGGCCAGATTGATTGGTTCATAGTCGCTTGTGATCCACGCTTGGGTGGAATCACGGTTGGTTTCTTGGGGGACGGGGTAACGCATGGGACAGGGATAAACCTCCTTCAAAATGATTTCGCATAAATGCTAAATATATATTATCACATGAAAAGAACCCTGTCAATAGCAGTTTCGCATATTTGATAAATTTTTCTTGACGAATGTTTCGCTTCCCTGTATAATGCAGGGGAAGAATGAAGCGGCATGTCGGAAAATGCGGACGCGCCGTTTCAAAGAAATCGGAAGGAACTTTACCTGATGAAAACAGGAGAAAAGATCAAGCGCATCCGCAAATTCCGCGGGTATAATCAGCCGGACTTTGCCGTAATGATCGGTTTGGGCGAGAATGCCGCGCCACGTGTCGCGCAATATGAGTCCGGCTATCGTGTGCCTTCACCGAAGCTATTGAAAACGATGGCAGAGGTTTTAGACTGCAATCCGCTGGCACTGATGGAGGTAACCGGGCAAAACGTAGAAGAGCTGATGATGCTTCTCTTCTGGTTGGAGGAAGAACATCCGGGGATGTTCCATGCTTTTGAGCTGCAACGGTTGAAGCAAAAAGCACATCATAACACGACCCAAAAATCACATCATGACGATGATACCGACGGCCAAACGGACAGTAATGTTTATTATCGTGATGGCGATAATTGGCCTGCTCATGCTCCATGCGGATTGTGGATCGACAATCAATTGCTGAACGGCTTCATGCGGGAATGGCTTTATCATCAGCAAGAACTGAAAGAGAATGCCATCACAAGAGAAGAATACTTCGAGTGGAAAATTGGTTGGCCCTATACTTGTGATGAATGCGGAAAGCGTAAGCCGGCGAAACAGTGGCGGCGCAGTGAAGTATAGTTTTGCGTTGCGCGCAAAAGTAAAAACGGTAATTATAATTTGGCGAGCAGCATTCAGACCTTAAAGCCAGGATATAGCGCACCGGAGGAAGCCTTCACACCCCATTTTGAATATTTGGTAAAATCGGATATGTTGTTAAATCAAATCAGCGGATTGAGGTTTGCAGGTGTGAACACGAATCCCGGTTTTGAAATCCATCACGATGCCAAGGTTATCAAGGGTGGAAAGCGATTGCAGCAAGCAGGGCAAAAGTACGACTTTTGCACATTTGCTTGTTGGTGACCCAGTCCCCAATCCCCATTTACCAACGCAAGCGCTGTGGTTATGATCGTAAAAAGCGAAAGACTGCCACTCACCAAATGTGATACCAGTCGCCTCAATCTGACAGCAGCATCATCGTTCAGACGATTCTGACTATCGTCCGAAAAACCAGCATTGTGCATTGGACAAACGCACAAAAACGAAAAGAGCACCTCACCATTAGCCGAACTTCTCACATGAAAGCGCATAAGCGCAGGGACCATTCTTTTCATTTCGGCATGAGCCGCATCGGCGTTTGACGCAGACAAACGTCACAACCACAGAGCGCAAGCTCTGGTTTTCAGGGGCTTGGGGGCGGAGCCATCCAACAAGCATCCGGCAATTCGGGCCGGATAGCATTGCTTGCCAATGCGCAATTCTTGCAGAATTGCATTGCTTGCCACGATCATGCACGACGGGGTAAGGACAAAATTGTGCTGAAGAACGGGCTTGACGATACAGCCAAACACCGTCAGAAGGTTCTATGATATTGTGATGTACTGCAGGAGGAAAACCATGCGGAAGGCTGCAAAGCAGATCGGAATTTGCGCGATAGTGCTGATTCTTTTTTGCGCGCTATGCCGTTTAACGGTGTTCCGCACATACACCGCCCACATCCCGATCCAGGAGCGAGTGGAAAAAGCACTGCGGGAAGACAACAGTATACCGCGGACGGAAATCGATCATGCGGACGTTTTGCGATTGGGCGATATAACGCTTCGTCCGGGCTCGGTCAGCGTTCCGATTCGTCCGAATCAGGCGGGCGAGGCGGACGTCCGCTTGTACGACCAAAAGGGAAATGAAATTGCCTTCCAGGTTTTTCGCGTAGGCCCGCTGAGCACGGTATATGATCCGCAGACGGGCGGGTTTACCGGCGATACTGCCGTGCTGATCGCTGTCACGTTGTTCTGGTTCTTTGTCAGCGTGATCATGCTGTGGCATTACTTCCAGGCAAAGGGGCTGGACTATTACGCTTATTCCACGATTTACTACGCAGGCTTGTCCCTGTTTACGCTGCTGACAGGCATCACCATGCTGCTCACAACTGTGCAATACATCGTCCATCCGGAATCCTACAATATGTTTTCCGCGTACAATACGATCAATGGGGCCAGCAAACTGTTTATGATGCAGACCATGCCGTTTATTCTGCTGTTCGCGCTGGCTATGGCTGTCAGCAACGCCACGCTGCTGCGGCATGAACGGGCTCACGTTCAAAATGTGCTGGGGCTGGCTGTCAGTGTTTTTCTGATCGCCGGAGAAGCCCTGGGCTTTTATCTGTTCACCCGTGATTTTATGGGATCGGAATGGGAGGGCAGAATTCAAAGCACGCTGGAAAATGTGTACGCCACGGTGTTCGTTTACTGTGAATGTATGCTGATCGGCTCTGCCGTCTGCGGCATAAAGGCCGCCAAACACCAGCCGAAGGCGGATAAGGATTATATCATGATCCTGGGCTGCTGGTTCAGAAAAGATGGATCGCTCCCGCCGCTGCTCCGGGGCCGTGTGGATCGCGCGCTTTCCTTCTGGCGGCAGCAAAAGGAAGAGAGCGGCAAGGAAGCGATTTTAATCCCTTCCGGCGGCCAGGGGCGGGACGAGCCTATGCCGGAGGCCGAAGCCATGCGGCGGTACTTGATTTCCCAGGGCGTGCAGAAAGACAGAATCCGCACCGAAGCGCAATCTCAAAACACCAACCAGAACATGGCCTTTTCCAAACAGATCATCAACAGCATCAACCCGGAGGGCAAAACGTTATTTGCCACCACCAATTATCATGTGTTCCGTAGCGGGGTATGGGCAAACATGGCGGGGCTCAAAGCCGAAGGCGTAGGTGAAAAAACCAAATGGTGGTACTGGCCCAATGCCTTCATGCGCGAATGCGCGGGCCTGCTTCAAAAAAGGTGGAAGCAGGAAATCCTTTTGCTGATCGTGCTGATTGCCTTCTTTGGCGTATTGTCCATGGTGCTTGGATGAAAAAAATGACCTTCATCTCCGTAAGCCTATCCATTCTTTTTCCCGATTTTTTCAAACAGCGGGAAGATCTTCGGATAGATACCGATGATCACAAAGATGATGACGGCATACCGTGCCGTGCGGACCAGGAACGCCGGCAGGGTTCCGCCGGCGAGAAATTCCTTGCCGAAGGGCAGCTTTAACAGTGTATTCAGTATAAAGTAAAGCGCGAACGCGCCGATCACCCGCAGGATCATTGCCCAGACATTCCGGGTATCCTGGAAGTTCACGAATTTCTCCTCAAAGTGGATCGCGGCGATCAGGCCGACCAGCAGGCCCAGGGACGTGAAGTAATCCTCGGTACGGACAAAGAGCAGACCGGGCAGCACGGAAGAGAGCAGGATCAAATGCCGGATCCACGCATTCTTCACTTTCTTCTCCAACAGCAGGCAGATCCCAATGCCTGCAAGACCAAGCGCCCATCCTGCCAGGATATCCGTCGGATAGTGCATCCCGGCCACCGCCCGGCTGACGCCCACCAGGAAGGTGATTATGATAGCGGCGATCCACATCCATTTTTTCTTCACTTCATGGGCAAGGGAAATATACAGCGCCATGGCGGAAGCGCTGTGCGTGCTGGGGAAGGAATACCCCTGGGCGGCGACGTCATCCAGGGAAGCGCTGTTTCCAACGTCCGCGACGCCCTGCACCCGATCGGGGTATTCCATATAAGGGCGGGGCCGCATCACGACAGCCTTGATCATCGGCAGCCAGGTATTCACCGCCGTGATGACCAAAGCCAGGCGTTTTCCGCTTTCCTTTTTCCAGCAGAAAAGGATGATCAGCAGCACCAGCAGCAGGCCGATTTCACCGCCGATAAAACTCAGGGCGGCCCCCACAACGCTGTTCAGGCTTCCCAGGGTTTTCTGCAGTCCTTCAATCAACGCAACTTCCCATTCCATAGTGATCATCTCCGATCATCATTGTTTTGATGCTGAACTTGAACGATCTTTTTCCATAAAAACCGGATTTTCCGGTCAATAAGAGTCATATTAAAACGCCCACAGGTTCCGAAACACAACCCAGTTGTGTGACCATGGAACCGGCAGCCCAAAGAGCGTTATCACCTTCTCTGCCGCATTTCTGTACCAGGAGTAATTCCACCCGGCACCCATATCCATATACAGAGCGTTGGTCACGCCGAGGCGCTGTAACTCTTCCATAAAATCGTCGAACTGTATCATCCGGACAGAATCGATGATACAGAGATGCCCGTTCAGCTCGGCTAGGGTCCGGTAGCACCGAACCCGGGGACGGCTGATCCCCATGACGGTTTCTCCGTTGCGGATCAATCCGAACTGCATGAACCCGCTCCCGCCTTTTTCTGCGGCCTCCCGGATGGCCCCGGAGGGATCATCGAATTCGAAGGAAAAACTGCCGTTCACGAAAGTAAAAGCCGCGAAACTGTCCTTGTTATACGGGCTTTCATAAAAGACGCCGTCCACCGCATGGTCTCCGTCAATGTTCTCATGGGAGAAACCGAGGCTGATATCGTGCTGGAATGCCGCGCCGCTGCACCAGGTGATGGTTTCGTCTGATTTGGACGGGCGTGTTTCACACACGAGATCCACATCGGAATACTCCGGAAAGATGATATAAACGGTTCTGGAATCATAAACCGTCGTCCCATCCTCCAGGGGCAGGATTTCTTCCACCGGCATGGACGATGCAGGAATGCTGTCCGGAATCCGGACGTGGTACTGGGAAACAAGGCCCATAAAGATAAACAGAAAAGCCGGGATCACAAAAAAGGAGGAGGCGTATAAAAGCCGGTACAGGATCTTCTGCCATCCGTGCTTCAGTTTTTCCGGCCCCCACAGATAGACGGTCAGCGCCAGGATCTGCAGGATCACCAGCGTGAGATAAGCCGTCCGGAGAATGCTCAGCCACATCTGCGCAACGAAATAACAGGTGAAAGCAAACAGGGAAAGAAGGCTCATGGACATCAGCCAGATCCCGGAAATGCGCTGCCGAATGCTCATTTTCCCGCCTTCCTTTCCTGGTTCAGCTTTTTCAGCTCCTGACGAAGCGCGTTGAAGGAATCGAACTGGGCTTCCAGGCAGGCTACCAGCACCAGCAGCAGCACATCCATCAGATACTGCACGGAATGGGTCCAGCGCAGGGCAGATGAGAACCCAAGCAGGCTGTTGGTGACGATCAGCAGGATGCAGACAACCAATTTAAAAACCAGGGCGATCCGGTTGAGGATCACATTTTTCGGATTGCCATGGGTTGAATAGTTGATAAAGAAATGGTTCGCCGTGATGATGACGGTCATCAGGAGGTTCATGCCCGCCCCGGCCAGGAAAAGGCTCCCCTGAACGCCGGAGGCCAGATAGGCGTCAAAGTTCTGTTCGGACCAGAGCCTGGCAAGCGCGAGATGCGCATCCTGATACATCAGGCAAAACAGCACGCCGCCCATGAGCCCTTTGGCCGCATCCCACTTAAAGGATCGGAAAGCCAGGAACATGGTGACGGCTGTTACCAGCTTGACCAGCAGGGCGAATATTTCAAAAGCATCCTGTTCCCTGAAGCAAAAAACAAGCGACGCAGCCCCGGCTGCCGCCATCATGATACAGACGGCTGCCATAAAGCGTTCGTTCAGAAAGACCTTTTCGAGCTTATTTCCATTCATTGTGTTTTGATCCGGCATATTTATTTCTTTACTTCCTGCTCCTGTTTTTCTGACCTTTTTCAGCTTCTGAGACCAATTTCCTCATCATTATAACACAGATTCAATTATTCGTTGCCTGCTTTGAAATGAAAAAATGGGCTTCATTGGGGATATTCATGTGCATTTCTTCCATTCGCTCGGGAACCCTTAACTTGTATGGCTGTCTCTTCTATTCGTTTCTCAGAATAACGCTCCCAAGCCCCCTGTATTCTTCCGTCAGATATGAATGGTCCATCCCGTATTGATTTTTCGGTGCACTTCCTTCAAGGTTTCAGGATCCAGATGAGGCCAGTCTGAGACGGTCTGCGCTTTGTTCGTGACAAAGTGCGCCTTTTCCGCGCATAACGCAATAGGGGTATCAGCTAAAGAATCCGAGTAAAAATTGTCAATCACCGGGAATCCATGATCGATCATATACCTGGCTTTTCCCTTCGCATACATCAGATTATCCAGAAAAACGCCGTTTTCGCGGTCATACTCCGTACAGACGCAGTTCACGCCGAGTCTCCGTGCAATCGGCTCGATGATACAGCTGGGAGACGCGCTGATAATCAGGTCGTCCGGCTTTTTCTGTGCCAGATACCAGGCGGAAATACCTTTCTCATGCCTGTCCCAGTATCGCCCGATCTGCCTGTCAAAATCGTTGACCTTCCCGAGAAAGCTGAAAAACTTCCGCATCATCAGGGTGCGCGACATCTTCCCCTTTTTATAGAGGATGAGGTTTTTCAGTGCCTTGGGGAAAAATGTCAGCCATAACGTCGGCTGTCGATTCATGCACCAGATCGCGAATCCAACGGAGCAGTCCGGGTAAAAGATCGTCCCATCAAAATCATATACATTCATATGATCATTCCTTTTCCTGCGCCAAAGAGGGATGAAATCTCCCAAACCGATGGCGTA
>JAFXZO010000039.1 GCA_017541205.1 Clostridia bacterium
CCTTGCCATCCACGGTGATGGAGCCGGGGACCTTCACGGTCTTGCCGTCTTCTTCAAATTCGGGTTCCTTGGAGGTAACGGTGTGCTTGTTTTCGCCGATCACGCCGCAGTAACCCTTCTGGGCGGTATCGTACTTGAGCAGATGGGCCAGCATCGCGGGGCTGGTCAGGTCGTTGATGGCAACCACGTCGTAGCCTTCAGCGCCGAACATCTGACGGAAAGCAAGACGGCCGATGCGGCCGAAACCGTTAATAGCAACTTTGACCATGGGAAAGACCTCCTTTATATTTGTACAGGTGAAGGGTAAACTTTTACCACTTCGTATTATACAAAATTTGCCCAGGTTTGTCCAGCCTTTGACCGGGGCAAATTATGCCCGCTGTCAGATAATCGCCCGCCAAAGACAGGGCGCGCGCTTTTGGCCCGTTGGACACGGTTTTTTATCGCCCCAGAAACGCTTCGAGCTCGCCCATCCGGCGCAGGGCTTCCGCACGGCCGAGCTGATAGACGCGCTCGAGCTCGTCCGGGTCACGCTCCACATGCCCGATGCCCAGCGGCCTTGGCGGGCGGATCACCAGGGCCCGGCCTTCCTTTTCGCGCTGCGCGATCGCGTCGATGTGGCGGTTATAGGCTTCGTGGCGGGTTTCCATGGCGCGCACGAGGCTTGGATAGCCGCGCAGCCGCAGCCGGATCAGGGGCAGCAGGCGGTTTTTCTCTTTGCGGTAATCCGCGGGCCGGGTCAGGATGACCACGTTCCGGTCATAGCCGATGCTTTCCATATAGAAATACGGGGTGGGCTCCGCGACGCCGCCATCCAGATAGCGCTTCTCGCCGATCTCCACCATGCGGGACAAAAGCGGCATGGAGGCGGAGGCCCGCATCCACAGGATGTCCTCTTTTCCGCCGTCGGTGCACAGGTGATACACGGCTTTGCCCGTCTCCACGTCCGTCGCGCCTACGTAAAACGCCATAGGATCGCGCGCGAACGCCGCCTTGTCGAAGGGATCGAGCACGTCCGGCAGCTCGCGGTAGCAGAAATCCGCGCCGAACAGATCGCCCGTCAGGATCAGGGAACGCAGGGACGCGTACCGCCAATCGGCGCAGTAGCGCTTATTGTAGCGCAGCGGACGGCCGATCTGGCCGGATTTGTAATTGCAGCCGAACACCGCGCCCGCCGAAATGCCGCCCGCGCCGTCAAAACGGACGCCCTTTTCCATCATCACGTCCATCACGCCGCAGGAAAACAGCCCGCGCATCGCGCCGCCCTCCAGGATCAGCCCGGTTTTCATGGCCGCCCTCCTTTTTCGTTCCGATTCGCGTGCCTATCATAACACGCGACATTTTTTTGGTCAAGAAGGCGTCTTGGGGTTTGACATCAAAAGCGGAACATGGTATCATAGGAACCGGAAAAAACCAAATATTAACAGCAGAAAAGGAGAACGGAAAATGGATAACGGAAAGAGCGAATACGTCAACACGCCGATCCCGGACAATTATGAATTGAAATGGCACAAATTCCTGGTCTATTTCGCCCTCTGGGCAGGCGGCATCCTGAATATCATCAACGGCGCCCGGTACATGACGGGCATGGTTTACGGAAGCGACGCGAAGGCTGTATACAACTATTTCAGCGGCCTCAAAACCCTGGATGTGGTAATGGGCCTGCTGTGCATCGCCCTGGGCGTGTACGCCATCATCGTCCGCTTCCAGCTGGCGGGCTTCAAAACCGGCGCGCCCAAGAAGCTGGTCTCCCTTTACCTCATCAGCGCGGCCATCAACCTGGTTTATGTCCTGGCGGCGAGCGGCGTGACCGGCCTCTCCCTGTCCGATCTGATGGACGGCTCCTTCTTTGGCAACGTGATCGGCAGCATAGCGTACGCGCTGATCAACAAGAACTATTACGATAAGCGCGCGGCGCTGTTCGTGAACTGATTCGCAAAAACGCTTTGGGGGCCGCTTGGACGGCCCTCTTTTTCTGCCGGAGCGCCTGAAAAGCGCGCCGGCGCCTTTCCGATATTTGGAGGAGATATTCGTTGATAAACAGTCACCGGAGGCGGGCGGCAGGCGGGGCGAGGACAAAAGCTTCCACGACGTATTTGAGCGGGCGGACGCGCTGATGTATGAAGAAAAAAAGCTGCTCAAAGGCATGGGCGCGATCACCCGGGACGGCGCGGAGGAAACGCAAACGCCCGCAAAGCCGTAAAGCGGCGCCGCGGATATTCCGGCGCTCAAACGCGGCCTGCGCAATGCAAACGAAAACCGCCGGGAAACGCGTTCCCGGCGGCTGCCATATGGAAATATATTACTTGATTTCGGTTTCACGGCCCTGCGGAGCGCCGTAGGCTTCCGCGGTGATCTTGCCGTTGAGCACGTCCCGGACGAACGCCATGACCGCTTCATCCATGGGAATGCCGGTGTCAAAGCCACTGCCCTCGTTGTAGGCGCGGGCGAAAGCGTTGTAGGTGTCGCCGCCGGCGGCGCAGAAATTGTTGGTCACGATCGCGTAGGTGGCAGCGGGGTCGAAGGGCTCGCCGTTGACGGCGGTGATGGTGACGCGCTGGATGGAG
>JAFXZO010000040.1 GCA_017541205.1 Clostridia bacterium
AGGTCGTTATCGATGGTCTTGGGGCAGCCGACGAACTTCTGCTTCGCGCCGGTCAAAAGGGAATAGTCAAAGAGCTTGCGGATGGTGTCCATGGAGTCGTTGCCGCCGATGTAGATGAACACTTCGATGTCCAGCTTATCCAGCAGCTCAAAAATGCGCTCATAGATCGCCTTGTCCTCGTGGATCTCCGGCAGCTTATAGCGGCAGGTGCCCAGGAAGGCGGAGGGGGTACGCTTGAGCAGTTCCAGATCCAATTCGTTCTTGATGTGATCGGAAAGATCCACATACTGCTCGTCCAGGAAGCCCTGGATGCCGTAGCGCATGCCGTACACCTTGCTGTAGCCGCGTTCCTTGGCTGTTTTGAACACGCCCGCAAGGCTGGAGTTGATGACGGCGGTAGGGCCGCCGGACTGACCGACGAGAACATTACCTTTCATGCTTTTGCCTCATTTCTTTATAAATTCTATCGTCCTTGATTACCAAATGATAATCAATGGGAAAGCGGGGGCCGCGTCGGCGGAACGGGCAGGGCCCCGCCGGTGGGCCAGGCAGCGCGCGGAGCCGATTCGCCCGAAAAAACGCGGAACCTGTCAGAAAACCCAACGCAACGTATTATACTACCCCTGATCCGCCTTGTCAACCAAATTTCCTTGAAAATCAAGGCGTTGCAGCAAACTTGGAGCGGTTTTTGCCCGTTCTCTTCCCCCGAATTCAAACCGGCGGTCATCGGACGGCCCCGGCGGCTTTCCGTATCCGTTTGTCTTGCCCTTACAGTGTTTTCTTAAACAAATGATCCTGTTTTCCTCCTCAAAGCCAATGCCCAAGTGGAAGCGCAGCGACGCGGTATTCGTCAGCCCGCAGCCGCTGGCAAATTCGGAGCAGCCTTTTTCCCGCGCCCACTGCTCGCATGCTGCAGCCAGCTTCTTCGCGATGCCCCGACGCCGGTATGCTTCCCGAACGCCGACGCCTTCCAGATACTCGACGGGACGGGTATCGCATCCTTCCACATAATCATGGCGCAGGCAGCAAAGCGCTGCGCCGGCCGTTTGCCCGTCCGCGCGCTCATAAAAAACGGCGGAGCTGTCCGAAAGGATATAGCCATTGATAATTTCTACCAATTCGGCCAAAGAGTGTTCCGGCCAGACGAGCTTGACCAGCTCCGCAAGGCGCTCCGAATCGGCAAGGCTCGCTCTCATTGTTTTCTTCTCCTTTTGTTTTTCTGGCTGAAACGCCCAAATCATCGGCCGGAATCCCTTGAAAATACACGAAAAACGGAACTTGGCGCCTTTGAGCATTCGGCCGTTGGGCGGACGCTTGAGGAATAATATCTTATATTCGTCGACGAAAGAGGACATGAATTCCTGCTTCTCCGTATCTGTAATCTATCATAATAAAGGAAGAAAATTCCAGAGCACGATCCTTATTTGGAAATAAATACACCAAAATAATCAAAAAACGAAGAAAAGTATTTGCAATTTTCAAAGAAATCACCTATAATAAAAATAGCCCGATCCAGAAGAAATATTCCGCGCCCAAAAACTCCGCGCAAATCCCCCGTTCGATCTTAAAGCGGCCCGCGCGCTTGCACGGTCAAGGCCCGGCAGCTTAAGAAATATTATTTCAGGAGGAACCACCATGAAAAAAATCATTGCCCTGCTCCTCGCCTTGATGATGCTGATTAGCCTGTGCACCGTTGCTTCCGCCGATGAATGGAAGTTTGAACGCGGCATCACCATCGTGTGCCCCTGGGGCCTTGGCGGCGGCGCTGACAGCACGATCCGTCCCATGGCCACGCTGATCCAGAACTATCTGGGCGTGCCCGTTGACGTCCGCAACGAGACCGGCGGCAGCGGCGTGACCGGCGCGACGTTCGCCTACAAAGAGCCCGCCGACGGCTATACTTTCCTGCTGGGCACCCAGTCCCTGTACATCCAGGATATGATGGACAACATGGACTTCAACTTCAAGGATGAATTTGACTGCGAAGTGATTCTGGTGCACTCCATCAACATGCTGGCCGGCTCTGCCAAGCAGATGGAAAAGTACGGCATCAAGACCTTCTCCGACCTGAAGGACTATGCCGCCGCGCATCCCTATGAAGTGTCCGTGGCCATGCTGACCGCCACCGGCGTGGACGGCATGTGCTTCGAGATCGCCACCGACGGCCTGGCCCTGAACCCCGTCACCTACGATTCCGGCTCCGCCGTGAACAGCGACCTGGCCGGCGGCCACGTGGACCTGGCTGTGGGCGGCTATGACGACATGAGCGGCCTGATCGAATCCGGCGACATCATCCCCCTGCTGATCTTCTGCGAGCACCGCATTGATATTTGCCCCGACTGCGAGTGCACCGCCGAACTGGGCATCGACAGCTACGCCGGTCCCTGGCGCGCCATTTTCGCCAAGAAGGGCACGCCCCAGGGCGCTATCGACAAGATCATCGAAGCCGTGGAAGCCTGCCGCAGCGACGCGACCTGGCAGGAATTCATCAAGAGCGCCGCTTATGACCAGCGCGTGGTTCCCGCCCCCGGCGAGGAGCTGCAGGCCTTCTGCCTGAGCGAATACAAGGATCTGCGCGACTATATGTTTGAGCAGGAAACCCTGGAAAAGGACTACGACGATCTGAAATAATCCGGAAGGACGCGCAGCATGGGCCGTGGAAGAGGATCCTCTTCCACGGTTTCCCATGATTCAAACGAGAAAAAAGGAGCTGACATCCTTTGTTTGAACTGATTTGTAACGTCTTCCTGTTCGTGTTTCTGGGGTACACGTACTTCACGCACGTCCTGGAGGCCAAAGTTCCCAAAAGCTATTTGAAGAACCCCAACGTTCTGCATCCCAGCGTATGGCCCAAGGCCATCATTATTCTGCTGCTGATCTGCATCGCCATCAATATCGTCAAAATCATCAAAAAGAACAAGGGCAATCCCGATTTTACGTTCAAGGCGTTCGGGAAGAACAGCCTGGAATTCCTCAAATCCAGGATGTTCATCGGCATGGTGGTGCTGGTTGTCGCCTCCTTCATCCTGGAGCCCCTGGGCTTTGTGGTCACCGCCGCGCTGCTCATGTTCGCGTATGGCATGCTGCTGGGCGAAAAGAAGTGGTGGCGGCTGGCGATCGTCGCGTGCGTACTGGCCGTATTGCTGCATATCGCGTTCAGCGGCCTGCTGGGGGTCAGCCTGCCCCGCGGCACGGTTCCCTTCCTGCGTTCCTTCTCTCTGTTCCTGGAAAATCTGTTCTAAGGAGGAATTGAAACATGAATTTGGGTGAAATGTTTGTTTCCGGCCTTAGCGCTGTCTGGGGCGGAGGCACTATGTTCCTGATGGTCGTCGTGGCCATCGTCCTGGGCACCATCTTCGGCGCCCTGCCCGGCGTTTCGGCCACCATGGCCGTGGCCCTGGGCCTCACCTTTACCTACACCATGGGCCCTGTGCCCGCCATCGTGTTCCTGACGGCCATCTATTGCTCGTCCATCACCGGCGGCTCCATCACGGCCATCCTGTTCAAGATACCCGGCGTGCCATCGTCGGCCCCCACCACGTTTGACGGCTATCCCATGGCCCAGCGCGGCGAGGCCGGCAAGGCGCTGGGCGTGGCGCTGCTGGCCTCCGCCGTCGGCGGCCTGTTCTCCGCCCTGGTCATGTTCCTGCTGGCCACCCCGCTGAGCAAGGCGGCCCTGGCTTTCGGCAACGGTGATATGTTTGCCATTACCTTCCTGGGCTTGTCCATCCTGATCGTGCTGGACACCGAGCATATCCTGACCACCATCATTTCCGGCCTGCTGGGCCTGCTGCTGGCCTGCATCGGCCAGGATCCCATGGCCGGCGTCGCCCGCCTGACCTTCGGCCAGACCAGCCTGCTGTCCGGCATGGAAATGATCCCCGTTCTGATCGGTCTGTTCGCCGTCACGGAGGTGCTCAAGCAGACCAACACCAAGAAACGCCTCTCCGCCGAAGACGGCGTGGGCAACAAGGGCAAGGTCAACACCAAGATGCCCACCATGAAGGAACTGTGGAGCATCAAATTTACCCTGCTCCGCTGCTCCATCGTGGGCACCGTGGTCGGCATCCTGCCCGGCGCCGGCGCCACCATCGCCTCCTTCATGTGCTACACCATGGAGAACAAGCTCTCCAAGTATCCTGAAAAGTTCGGCACCGGCATCATCGACGGCATCGCTGCCTCCGAAGCCTCCAACAACGCCGCCACCGGCGGCGCCATGGTTCCTCTGCTGTGCTTAGGCATCCCCGGCGGCAACGCCGCGGCCGTTATGGCTTCCGCCCTGGCGCTCAAGGGCGTGCAGATGGGTCCCCGCCTGCTGAATGTGCAGCCGGAATTCCTGTCCGCCACCTTCATCACCATGATCGTCACCAATATCCTGATGGTCATTGTGGCCATCGGTATCGCCAAGGTGTTCGCCCAGATCCTGGCCGTTCCCTACTACTATTTGGGCCCCATCATCCTGCTGCTGGCGACGATCGGCTCCTTCTCCGAAGGCAACATCGTGGGCGTCTCGGTCATGGTGATCGCGGGTATCGTTGGTATCATCGTCAAGTATATGCACCTCAACAGCGCGGCCATCGTGCTCGGCCTGGTGCTGGGAGGCATGTGCGAAAAGTATTTCTCGCAGGCCTTCCAGAAAGCGCATATCGTCACCGCGCAGATGGGCTTTGGCGATTACGCGGCCAAAGTGTTTGAAAGCCTGTTCGGCTCGCCCATCTCCGCCATCGTGATGACCGCCTGCATCCTGCTGCTGCTCAGCCCCATTTACATGCCGTTTGTGAAGAAAATCACAGGCAAGAACAAGCCGGCAGCGTAAACAATCGGTTTGATGGAAGCGTCCCGTGGAAGCCTGCTTCTTTCGCGGGCTTTCCGGGGCGCTTCAACTATCAAAATTCAAGGGGGATACCGCATGTTGAAACTACATGATTCCGGCGTGTATCTGCTGCATGGCCGTCAGGTCGTGGCAGACGCGCAGGAAGCGTCAAAGCAGGCAGGCAAGCCTGTATCCAAAGAGGAGGCCGCCCAGGGCACCATCGCCTACGGCATCCTGAAAGCGCACAACAAGAGCGGGGATATGGACCACCTGCAAATGCGCTTTGACAGCCTCACCAGCCACGATATCACCTATGTCGGCATCATCCAGACCGCCCGGGCCTCCGGCATGAAGCAATTCCCCATGCCCTATGTGCTCACCAACTGTCACAACAGCCTGTGCGCCGTGGGCGGCACGATCAACGAGGACGACCACATGTTCGCCCTCAGCGCGGCCCATAAGTACGGCGGCATTTACGTGCCCACCAACATGGCCGTCATCCACTCCTTCAACCGGGAAATGATGGCGGGCTGCGGACGGATGATCTTAGGCTCCGACTCCCATACGCGGTACGGCGCCATCGGCACCCTGAGCGTGGGCGAAGGCGGCGGCGAGCTGGCCAAGCAATTGGTGGGCCGCACCTATGACGTGGCAAGGCCCCAAGTGGTGCTGATCTATTTGGACGGCGAACCAAAGAGCGGCGTCGGCCCCCAGGATGTGGCCCTGCAGATTTGCGGCGCGGTGTACAAGAACGGCTATGTGCAGAACAAGGTGATGGAATTCGTAGGCCCCGGCGTTGCCAAGCTGCCCATGGAATACCGCAACGGCATCGACGTGATGACCACCGAAACCACCTGCTGGAGCTCCATTTGGGAGACCGACCAGGCCACCGAAGAATACCTGGCCATCCATGGCCGTCCCGAAGCCTACAAGCAGCTCTTCCCCGCCGACGTGGCGTACTATGACGGCTGCGTGTACATTGATCTTTCCACCATTGAAAGCACCATCGCCCTGCCCATGCACCCCAGCTATACCATCACCATCCGGGAGCTCCTGGAAAATCCCAAGGACATCCTGCACGAATGCGAGGAACGCGCCAACAAGCAGATCGTAGGCGCGAAGATCGATCTTGCAAGCAAGGTGCGGGACGGCGGCGTTTGGGTGGAACAAGGCCTGGTGGCGGGCTGCTCCGGCGGCACGTTCGACAACATTTGCGCGGTGGCCGACATCCTGCGGGGCAACAGCATCGGCAACGGCGCGTTCACCATGAGCGTGTATCCCGGCTCCATGCCCGCTTACCTGCAATTGCTGCGCAACGGCGCGCTGGCGGACATTGCCGCCGCGGGCGCGATCATCCGCGAATGCTTCTGCGGCCCCTGCTTCGGCGCGGGCGACACCCCCGCCAACGGGGAATTCTCCATCCGCCACACCACCCGCAACTTCCCCAACCGGGAGGGCAGCAAGCCCGGCGAGGGCCAGATGAGCGCCGTCGCCCTGATGGACGCCCGCTCCATCGCCGCCACCGCCATCAACCACGGCAAGCTGACCCCGGCCACCGATCTGGATATCAAATACCGGAAGTATCCCTATGCCTTCGACAAGTCCGTGTACGACAAGCGCGTGTACTTCGGCTTCGGCAAGGCGGAGCCCGAGCATGCGCTCAAATTCGGCCCCAACATCAAGGACTGGCCCGAGCAACCCGCTTTGACGGACGATCTGCTGGTGAAGGTTGTTTCCTACATCACCGATCCCGTCACCACCACCGACGAATTGATCCCCTCCGGCGAAACCTCCTCCTACCGCTCCAACCCCGAACGCCTGAGCGAATTCGCCCTCTCCCGCAAGGACCCGCAGTACGTGGGCCGCAGCAAGGAAGTGCGGCAGATCGAGCGCGACAGGATCGCGGGCAAGGGCCTGCCGGAAGAGGTCAAAAAGGTATACGAAGCGCTGGCGAAGGTCGTCAAGGTCGATCCCGAGCATACCGATATCGGCTCCACCATCTTCGCCGTGAAGCCCGGCGACGGCTCCGCCCGCGAACAGGCCGCCTCCTGCCAGCGCGTGCTCGGCGCTTCCGCCAATCTGGCCAAGGAATACGCCACCAAGCGCTATCGCAGCAACTGCATCAACTGGGGCATGGCGCCGCTGCTGGTAAAGGATGAAACCGCTTTCGCTTTAGGCGATTGGGTGTTCATCCCCGGCCTGCGCAAAGCGGTTTTGGAGGGCACGCCCGAATTCACCGCCTACGCCGTGAAGGCGGAAGGCACGGTCACGCCCTTCGCCGTCAGCTTGGGCGCGCTGACCCCCGACGAAAGGCAGATCATCGCCGACGGCTGCCTCATCAACTACTATCGGAATCATCCCGTCAACGGCTGACAGTTCACCGCATGGAGGGTTCAGAAGCATTCCTTCTGGACTCTCCATGCTTCCCGCAAAGAAAGGATGCCCATGAAGACCATCACCGTTTCCGAAGCGTTCAGCAACGCCCCGCCCCGCAGCGCCGCCGTGCTTTGCGTGAAGGGTGAAAGGGGCCGCACCGATATGCTGCTGACCGATTGGTTCACGTGGCTGAACATCAAGCGCAACCCCATGATCAGCTTTTCTCTTCCGAGAAACGCCGAAATCGGAGCGCGTCTCAGGGATGGGGATGCCCTTGTACTGGCTTTCCCCCTGCTGGAGGAAGCGAAGCAGTATCAGCAGATGGTGAGCGTGGAGGCGGACGTGCAGGAATCGGAAACCATCGCTGCGGAAGGGCTGAGCGTGCGCTCGCCCAAGGGCAGCGAGGTGCTGCTCCGCTGCACCATAGCCGGGGCGTACAATTATCCCTTCAAGAAAGTGCGCATCTTCAACTGCAATCTGGAAGAAGCGCTGGGAAACATAGACGGTGCGCCGGACTGAACAAAGGCGGCAGCTATACCCAAAATAAAAAGGATGAAAGCCCATGATCGCTGATAGGATCGCGCGCCTGCCTCTGTATGAAAGCCTGATTCCGGGCGCGGGGGAGATCGCGCAGGCGTTCGAAGCGCAAAACCCCGAGGGAGCGGCCTGCGAGGTGCGGGAAAAGCGCTATGCGCCCAAGCCTCCGGAGCAGCGCCGCTTTGAGGTGCATTTCCGCACCATCGATCTGATGATCGCCAAAGCGGGCGCGGAGGTGATCCACCTGATCCCCTGGAAAGAGCTGACGCCCGCGGAGCCTTTGCCCAAGGGCGCGGACGGCCGCAAGCTGAACGGCCCGCCCCAGGGCAGCGCCGTGATATTGGAAGCGGGTTATTTCTGCGCCATTTTTCCGGGGGAAGCCCATATGGTGGGCGGCCCTGCCGGAAACGCACCGGACGGCATTGAAAAATGGGTGGTGAAAGCGCCCGCGCCCGAACCATTCTGCATAGAGGACGATCCATGAAAAAAGACCAAATGGCCAGGACGATGGACGTTTTTAAGACGTTTTTGAAATTCGGCTGCTTCACCTTTGGCGGCGGCTGGAGCATCGTGGCCCAGATCCAAAAAGAATATGTGGAAAAAAAGCGCTGGATCACGGATGAGGAGCTATTGGATTTCACGTCCGTGGGCCGTTCCATGCCCGGCTTGATGATCGGCAACGCCAGCGTTCTTTTCGGCTATCACGTGGCGGGGGTGCCGGGCGCGATGGCCGCGCTGCTGGGCATCGTGATCCCGCCGGTGGCGATCATGCTGGGCGTGGTGTTCCTCTACGATCTGGCGAAGGACAATCTCTATGTGGCCCGGGCCATGATGGGCGTCAGGGCCGCGGTGGTGCCGATCATTTTCAGCGCCCTGCTCAAGCTGTTCAAATCCGGCATGAAGGACGCCGCCTGCTATGCCATCGCCTTGGGCGCGCTGGTTTTATGCCTGTTCGTCAAATTGAACAACGTGCTGATCGTTTTGCTGGGCGCAGCGGCGGGACTGATGATCCAGGAGGTGAGGCATCGCCGTGATTTATCTTGAACTGTTCATTTCCTTCCTGATGATCGGGTTCACCAGCTTCGGCGGCATGTCCATGATCCCGCTGATCAACGACCAGATGCTGTCCCACGGGTGGATGACCTCCCAGGAGGTGGCGGACATCGTCGCCATCGCGGAGATGACCCCCGGCCCCCTGGGGCTGAACTGCGCCACCTTCGCCGGGGCGCGCACCGCCGGGATACTGGGCGCGCTCTCCGCCACGCTGGGCGTGATCTTCCCATCGCTGACCGTGACGCTGCTGGCGGCCGCGTTCCTGGAAAAATTCAAGGAAAACAAGCTGATGGACGAGGCGCTCTACGGCATCCGCCCGGTGTGCATCGGCATGATCTTCGCGGTGATGATCCAGCAGAGCATGACCAACTATGCCGGTACGCTCCTGGGCTTCCTCTCCTGGCCCGCGCTGCTGATTGGCGCGGTGTCGCTGGTGGTGCTGCTGAAATTCAAATGGAGCGTGCCCAAGACCATCCTGCTGGCCGCCGGGCTGGGGCTGCTGCTGGGAGGATTCTGAAGGAACGAGGCGATCCCTATCGCGGGCGTTTCGTCTGCCGGAGCCGGGGGAGCAGAATGAAAAACGGAAGCATACGACTCGCGATCAAGAAGTGATTGATTTCTCGCGCAAGAGAAATAAAGGATAGAAAGGAGCCAGGCATATGGAGATCAAACAGCCCGCTGTGGCGGGCACGCTGGAGTCCAGCGACTGCATGGTGACGGTGGAACCGGGACAGGGAGAAATCGAACTGGATCTGGACAGCGTGGTTATCCGGCAGTACGGCAGGCAGATCCGCAAGGTGATCCATGAAACGCTGGATCGGCTGGACGTGAAGAACGCCAGAGTGACCGTAGTGGACAAAGGCGCACTGGACTGCACCATCAAGGCGCGGGTGGAATGCGCGGTGTACCGCAGCAACGGCATCAAGGACAACCTGCCCTGGGGAGGTGTCATCAAATGAATCCCAACATGAAACGGCTTCGCAGGAGCATGATGTTCCTCAATTGCCAGAAGCCCGGCCTCATCAAGGATCCCTATGTGTACGCGCCTGACTCCATCATGCTGGACCTGGAGGACGCCGTGGCCGAGCGGGAAAAGGACGCGGCCCGCTATTCCCTGTATCACGCCCTCCAGGAAATCGACTACCGGGGCGTGGAGCGCGTGGTGCGCATCAACGGGCTGGATACGGACCTGTGGATCGAGGATATCCGCTGCGCTGTGGCGGGCGGCTGCGACAGCATCCGCATCCCCAAGACGGAAACGGCGGCGGACGTGCAGAAGGTGGAAGCGGCGGTCGTCGCCGCGGAAAAGGAATTCGGCGCGGAGGAGGGGCGCACCCTCATCATGGCCGCCCTGGAATCCGCAAGGGGCGTCATGAACGCCTTTGAAATCTGCCAGGCCAGCCCCCGGCTGTTCGGCATCGCCCTTTCCGGCGGCGATTACACCAAAGATTTGCAGACCACCATTTCCGGCACCGGCGTGGAGCTGATGGGCGCAAGGCAGCACATGATCATCGCCGCCCGCGCGGCGGGGGTCCAGTGCTTCGATACCGTGTACACCAACTTAAACGATATGGAGGGCTTCCGCAGGGACGTGGAAACCATCCACACCATGGGCTTTGACGGGAAATCCATCATCAATCCCCGGCAGATCCCCATCGTGCATGAAATCTACACGCCCAAGCCCAAGGACATCATTTTCGCCGAAAAGGTCGTCCGGGAAATCGACACCAAGAAGGCCATGGGCATCGGCGTGTTCACGGTGGACGGCAAGATGATCGACATCGCTTTCTATGACGGCGCGAAGCGCACCCTGGCTTTGGCAAGGGCCAGCGGCGTATACAAGGGGGATCTGTAAGATGAGAAACGCAGTCGGTCGGGAAATCCCCGATGAGATTTTGAAGGCAACCGGCAAAGAACCCTTCCAGGGCAACAACTACAAAAACGGCGCACCCTTCCGCCGCCAGGGGCCCATCATCCGCCCCGTGATGGAAAACGACCACAACAAGCTGGTGAAGGACATTCACGAAGCGCTGGTGAAATGCCGCGCCCACAGCGGCATGACCATTTCCTTCCACCATCATTTCCGCGAGGGCGATTTGATCGTGAACATGGTGATGGAAGAAATCCATAAGATGGGGCTCAAGAACATCACCCTGGCCGCCACCTCCTTGGGCAAGGCCCACGATCCCCTGGTGCCCATGATCGAGGACGGCACCATCACCCGCATCGAAGCATCCGGCGTGCGCGGCAAGATCGGCCAGGCCATCTCCGACGGCAAGCTCAAAGGGCTCGCCATCATGCGCTCCCACGGCGGCCGCGTCCGCTCCCTGGTGACGGGCGAAACCAAGGTGGACATCGCCTTCATCGGCGCGCCTACCTCCGACGATTACGGCAACCTGCGCGGCATCGGCGGCAAAACCAACTGCGGCGTGCTGAGCTATTCCCACGTGGACGGCGACTGCGCCGAGTATGTGGTCGCCATCACGGACTGCCTGGTGCCCTTCCCCAACTTCCCCGCTCATATCTCCATGACCAAGGTGGACTATGTGTGCGTGGTGGACGCCATCGGCATTCCCGAGAAGATCGCTACCGGCGCGGCCAAGCCCACCACCGACCAGCGCAAGCTGATGATGGCCGAATACTGCACCCAGGTCGTCGTGAACACCCCCTATTTCAAGGAGGGCTTCTCCTATCAGACCGGCGTGGGCGGCGCATCCATCGCTTCCACCATTTCGCTGACCAAGATCATGGAGGAGCGCGGCATCAAGATGGGCTTTGGCGTGGGCGGATTGACAAAACCCATGTGCGACCTGCTGGACCGCGGCATGGTGCGCGTGCTGATGGACACCCAGGCGTTCGACCTGGACGCCGTTTCCAACGTCATCAACCCCGCGCATCACCGTATCACCGCCGGCGCTTACGCCAACCCCTTCAACAAAGGCGCGTTCGTCAACAAGCTGGACTACGTGATCTTAGCTTCCCTGGAGGTGGACGTGCACTTCAACTGCAATGTGGTCGTGGGCTCCGACGGCGTGATCACCGGCGCGCAGGGCGGCCATCCCGACACGGCCCAGGGCGCGAAATGCACCATCGTCATCTGCCCGCTGCTCCAGGGCCGCATTCCCGCCATCTGCACCGACGTGACCACCGTCACCACCCCCGGCGAATCCGTGGATGTGGTCGTCACGGATTACGGCGTGGCGGTGAACCCCAACCGGCATGACCTGCTGGAATGCCTGCAGAAAGCGGACTGCGTGCCCCTCAAGACCATCGAGGAGCTGCGGGACATCGCTTACGCCATCGTGGGCGAGCCGGATCCGGTACAGTTTGAAGACCGTATCGTGGGCATCATCGAAGCCCGCGACGGCACCATCATGGACGTGGTGCGCCAGGTGAAGCATTACGATTAAGCGTTGACAGGACGCTTTCAAGTTCCGAAATCCGGGGGATACCACGCACGGTATCCCCCTTTTCAGGAGGGGACAGGATGACGCAGACGGTGGATCTATCGCAGGTTTTGGAAGCGCGGGAGCGCCGGGTATACCGGCAGCAGGCGCTGATCGAGCAGTATGGCCTGCCCCTGGTGTCCTTCTCCATGAATATCGCAGGGCCCATTAAAAACTCCCCCTTGATCCGCAGGGGCTTTCTCTTGGGCAAACGAACGCTGCTCACGCAGCTTAAGCTTTTTGGGATCGCGGTGATACACCAGGAACAAACGGACGCGGTCACCGGCTGTGAAGGACTGTTCGTGGCGGACGCAAAGCCGGAGCGGGTAAAGCGGATCACCGGCGCGATCGAAGATCATGCCCCCCTGGGCCGATTGTACGATATGGACGTGATCGGAGCGGACGGGGCAAAGCTGGAACGCCCGGAGCCCCGCCGCTGTCTCATCTGCGGACAGCCCGCCCGGGAATGCGCCCGGAGCCGCGCTCATTCCGTGGAGGAGCTGCAGGGCGCCACCCGGACGATGCTGATGACCGCCCTGAATGACGACGACGCGCAGACCGCCGCCCGTCTTGCCACGCAGGCGCTGTTATACGAGGTATGCGTCACCCCAAAGCCGGGCTTGGTAGACAGATGGAACAACGGCAGCCACCGGGACATGGATATTTATTCCTTCATGTCCAGCGCAGCCGCCCTGTGGCCCTATTTTGAAACCTGCGTAAAAATCGGCAGGAAGACCGCGCATCAGCCCGCGCCGCAAACCCTGTCTGCCCTGCGCTGGCATGGCGTTCAGGCGGAGTGCGATATGCTTAGGGCTACGGGCGGGGTCAACACCCACAAGGGGGCCGTTTATTCGATGGGCCTGCTGTGCGGGGCCCTGGGGCGGCTGAACCGGGAACAATGGACAGAGCCTTTGGCGGTCTTGACCGAAACGGCGGCCATGGCCCGGGGGTCCGTGGAGCGGGAATTGCGCGGCGTGACCGACGAAACGGCATCGACCGCCGGACAGCGGTTTTTTGCCCTGTATGGCGTCACGGGGGTGCGGGGCGAAGCGGAGAAGGGCTTCCCCACGGTGCTTGCTTACGGCCTGCCTGTATTGGAAGCCGGCTTGTCCCAAGGAAAAACGCCCGACGAGGCGGGAGCCGCCGCCTTGCTGGCCTTGCTTGCCCATACCGCGGACACCAACATGATTGCCAGGGGCGGCATGAAACGGCAGGGGGAGATCCGGGCAAAGATCGAGGCGATGCTGCGTGCCGCGCCTTATCCCGCCAAAGAAACCGTTCAGCAATTGGATGAAGCGTTCATGGCGGACAATCTTTCTCCCGGCGGAAGCGCCGATTTGCTGTCGCTGTGCTGGATGCTCCATTTTCTCAGGGAGGCGCGGATATGAGCGATTTTTACATTTCTCAGGTTGATCCCAACGACGCCCGAACGATGGCCCGGGTGGACGGGCTTTTGACCCGGGAAGGCATCCGCCGGGACGGGAATTTGGACTATACCTGCGCGATGTTCGATGAGAATGGCCAGGCCGTCGCCACGGGAAGCTGCTTTGGCAACACCCTTCGCTGCTTTGCGGTCAGCGGGGCCCATCAGGGAGAAGGGCTGCTGAATCAAATCGTCACCCACCTGATCGACTATCAGGCCGCAAGGGGACAGTTTCATCTTTTTCTGTACACCAAGGCGGAAGCAGCCCGCTTCTTTACCGATTTGGGCTTTCATGAAATCGCCCGCGTTTCTGGCAAATTGGTGTTTATGGAAAATCGGCGCGGCGGTTTTTCCGGCTACTTAAAGCGGCTGGAAAAAACAAAAAAAAGCGGCGTATCCGCCGCCGTCGTCATGAACGCCAATCCTTTTACTTTCGGACATCAATATCTGGCGGAACAGGCGGCGGCGTCCTGCGACGCACTGCACCTGTTCGTGGTGTCCGAGGATCTGAGCTTCTTTCCCTTCGCGGTGCGCAAGCGTTTGGTTGAACTTGGGACCGCCCACCTTTCCAACGTGATCCTGCACGACTGCGGCCCCTATATCATTTCCTCCGCCACCTTCCCCAGCTACTTTCTCAAGGACGAAACGGCGGTGATCGAAGGCCAGGCGCGGCTGGACGTGGAGGTTTTCAAGCAAATCGCCGGCATTTTGAATATTTCCTCCCGGTGGGCGGGGGAGGAAGGCGCGAGCCGGGTCACGAGCCTTTACAACAGGGTCATGGCGGAGGAATTGCCCAAAGCGGGCATCCGATTCGTGGAGATCCCGCGCGCGGGCGCTTGCGGCGCCGTCATCAGCGCCAGCAGCGTCCGGGCCTGCCTGAGATCCGGCGATTTTGAAACGCTGGAAAAGCTTGTCCCCGCCGGCACGCTGCATTATCTGATGAGCCCGGAAGCCGAACCCGTTTTGCGAAAGCTTCGCAGCGCCAAAGATGTGGCCCATTACTGATACGGTGAAGGAGCGAAGCCGATCTGCAATCCACCCGGGGCGATCACGCCATCATGCCGGCCGTGCCCGCATTCGCGGCCCGGCTGGACGGAGCATCTGCCTATGGCGGCATATCGCGGGGACGGACGAACAGCGCGGCTTTTCCGTCTAACCTTCATAACGATCCGCCTTTTCGATCTCGATCGCTTTTCTCTATATGGACGCTGAAACGATGCGTCTCATCATGCATATCATAGATCCGCCCGCCGTTTTCCAGGATGAATTCCTGGCGCCATCAAGAGCATGATAGTGTTCCAAGTTATTCCCCCGCTCAGTCTTTCCTGCATCAAAATGGGATCGGGCTTTTGCTGGGACAGAGAAAGCACCGTCTCGACGTGGCACGAGTCGTGCTTCTACATAATCATACACCGGGCACGCGCATCCACTTTACGAAAAAGAACTTGGATACTATTTTTCTCGCGCAGGGGAACATGTCGGCCTTATTTTACGGTTACGGGAACATGTCAAGAAACTGGAATTTACTCAATTGTTCTTTTGATTTCCTGTAGATGTTGTATCTGCCACAGACGTTCGTTCCTGACAGCTTCCAAACAATCAGGATACAGCAAACAGATGGCTTTTACTGCATAGTCGGAGGCTACCATAGCATGCTCTCTCATATGAGCTGTAGCAACAGCATGGCCGACAACTCTCAAAGCAGTGCAGACAGCCATATCCTCGCTCGCTTTTGCCATCTGATGGATTTTGAAGCTGACCTGTCTGACATCATGCATTCGTGCGTTGCCTTCCTGCCACTGTTCATTGATCCAGAAACCCTCCTTGATTGTGTCATGATTCAGCTTTGAACCATCGATTAATTTGAGTATGTGGGCAGCCAGCATCAATGCGTACCTGCACAGCTCCACTTGAGAAGCATCTTCATATTCCTGATCAAGTCTGGCTCTTAACTCTGTGTTATCAGGAATTCTGATTCTGGTTTTTGTCACCCCGCAGACCTCCATCAAATCCCGATTGTCAGTCCAGAAGCCCTTTTGTTGTTTGTTCATAAATGGAATCGATCAGCACAATCTGCTCCCCGGCATGTTGAAAGCCATCGATGATATTTTTGTTGTCTGCCTTCAGACTATCTTTCGTACAGTCTGCATCAATCATCCTGGCTTCAATTTCCGATTCATATCCAATGATCTCACCGAAATGGTTCTCGATATAGTTCTCGCTCATGGCAAGGCAGATGAAACGAATCGACGATAAATACCGCTCGTCAAAATCCCGCCTCCAGCGAAATGGAATGTAACAGCCTTCAACTATAAGATTTTGCCGGTTCTCAATTGCGGTCTTAACGATCTCCCGTATGATCGGCCACAGGTATTCCGTCAGTTCATCATCGTCCTCCGGCGTCAGATCAGTATTACCGCTACGAATCAGACCCATTTTCAGGTGATCGATCGACAGATACGGATATTTATATTTTTCGAGCATCTTCTGCGCCAGAAGCGTTTTTCCAGTGTGAGATGCGCCCGTAATCAGTATGATCATAGTCTTACCTTCTTCTTATATGTCAGCTCTACATCGTAGCCGAGCTCGTCCATCATCTTCACGAAAGTCTTATTCACGATCTGCTCCCCGGCTCTTGGCGGACAAGCTTCGCGACACATTCTGTATGGCACGAGGAATTGAAACCCCTGTTTGTCAGGAACATGTCGAGAAACTGGGATTAGTCCGGAAATAACACTCCTATGAGATTATATCAGAGAGGCTCTCTGCAAAATCCGCTCATCTATCCTGCGCACAACGCCGTTGGTATATGCATGAAAAAACTTGAGCCAAAACCCGCTGCCCGACGGATTGATGCTTTCAAAATCCACGCCAAGTCTGGTATATCCCTCAGTTTTCAAGGTATTGATAACATAATTCAACAGGTTTTTGTATACACCCCTGCCCCTGTGTTCCGGCATACAATATGCCCCCATGATATGACGATAAAGATTCCCTGATGCAATGAAGGTTTCACCCTGATCTGACACTTCCAAATAAGCGCATAATTCTCCGCCTATC
>JAFXZO010000041.1 GCA_017541205.1 Clostridia bacterium
CCTGCTTCGGCCAGGCTTTCCTGGAGCTGCATCCCACCAAGTACGCCGAGGAACTGGTCAAGAAGATGGAAAAGAGCGGCGCGAAGGCTTATCTGGTCAACACCGGCTGGAACGGCACCGGCAAGCGTATCTCCATCAAGGATACCCGCGGCATCATCGACGCGATCCTCAACGGCGATATCCTTTCCGCGCCCACCAAGAAGATCCCCTACTTCAACTTTGAAGTGCCCACCCAGCTGCCCGGCGTGGATCCCGCTATCCTGGATCCGCGGGACACCTATGCCGACAAGGCTGCTTGGGAAGAAAAGGCCAAGGATCTGGCCGGCCGCTTCATCAAGAACTTCGCCAAGTACGAAGGCAACGAAGCGGGCAAAGCCCTTGTTTCCGCTGGCCCGCAGCTGTAATCCCCGTATCGATCCCGCCCGGACGGCCTAAGCGCCATCCGGGTTTTTCTATTAGGAAAAAACGACACAAAAAGAATAAAAAAACGAAATAAGCAGAAAAAAACGAACAATTCACATTGCAATTTGCAGGATTGTGCGATATAATGAAAAACAGATAGCAAGGAGGTGCATTTTCATGAAATCTGTTCCGATCAAACTGAGCTTCGCTGAAGAAGTGAAAACCTTCGTGAACACCGTTAACCGCTACCCCTATGAAGTGGATCTTCGGGCTGGCCGCCATGTGGTGGACGCCAAGTCCATTCTTGGCATCTTTTCTTTGGATTTGAGCAAGCCCATTACCATGGATGTTTATGATGACGACTGCGATGATCTGATCGCCGACATTCAGCAGTTTACGATTTGAACCGGGGGCAAGCTGAAAGCTGTGAACGGGGTTTCACGGCTTTTTTCTTTTGCCGCTTCACATTCCGTTCCGTGGCGCATATACTTTTTTGAGGTGAAGCGGATGGACATTCGGGATCTTGCGCCGCCGGAAGTGCGGGGCAGCGCGCCGCGTCTGACTTTGACCGGGCGCGAAGAAGTGCTGATCGAGGGGCATCGGGGCCTGATTTCCTATGAAACGGAGAATATTCGGGTCAGAAGCGGCATGGGGCTCATCAGCGTTTCGGGCAAGCATCTGACCATTGCGTATTTCGGCACGCAGGATCTTTTGATCCTCGGGCGCGTGCAGGATGTGTCCATAAGCGAGGAAGGCGGATGAAAAAGCGGGGAACGGTTCGGTTTCAGGTATCCGGGCTCAGCATGGAACGGCTGATGAACGAGGCTTGTAGGCATGAAATACGCTTAAAAAACGTAAAACGCGGAAAGTACCGTGAAATCACCGCCTGCCTTACGCCTGAAGAATACGGGAGCTTTTGCGGGATCGCGCAGGAAAAAGGCTTTCATGTCGGCAAAGCGGAGCCGGTCGGCGCGCTCAGGATTTGGGAGCGCGATAAAAAACGCTGGGGCTTATGGGCGGGCCTCTGCATCGCCGCCGCGCTGCTGATCTTTGCGCTTTCCATGATCTGGGAAGTGCGGATCGAAAACGCGGGCCCATACCTGGGCGAAATAAAAGCGTATTTGCAGGAATTGGGCGTTCGGCCGGGCGTTCGACGCGATCAGATCCCGCTTTCCCAGCTTCAGGACAATCTGGAATGGCGATTCCCGCGGATCAAATGGATCCGGGCGGAATATGCGGGCACCACGCTCAAGATCCGTGTTGAGGAGGGAACGCCGCCTCCTTTGATCGCCGATCAGGGCGGCGCGGGCGATGTGATCGCAGGGGAAGACGGGCTGCTGCTTCGCCTGAACACGTTCGCCGGAACACCTGCGGCCAAGGCGGGCCAATGGGTCCGGGCAGGCCAGGTTTTGATCCGCGGCGAGGAAAGAGGACAAAACGGCGAGCTTGTGCCCGTCAAGGCGCGGGGTGAAGCGATCGCGCGCGTGTGGATCAGCCGGCGGGTCCAGATGGATGTTCGGGAATATAAAACGGTCCCAACCGGCGAAAACGCGATCGTCCGGGAAATCAGCGCGCCTTTTTTCCATTGGATGCGGGGTGAAAAGCCGGATTATCAGACCTTTGACCTGGAAAGGACCGTAACGCCCGTTATCGGCGTTTGGTTTCCCGTGACCCTCATCCGCGATATTTTTATGGAAGCGGATACGCTCGTGACGCAGCGCGATCTCGACGCTGTGCGCCGGGAAGCGGGGGAAAGCGCGTGGCTGCAGCTGAAACAGGCGCTGATTGCCGATGAAATAGTTGACAAATGGATGAATTTCAGTATCATAGAAGAAGATACTATGGTAGCGACGGCGACGGCGGAGGTGCGCAGGGACATCGCCCGCTACCGCAAAGAATAAGCGCTTGGAAACCGAAACAAAGGAGATGCCAGATTACTTGCTTTTATCGCTTGAAAACATGGATTCTTATTTATCCCTTTTTGGCATGAACGACCGCAACATGGCCGCCTTGGAGCAGGAACTGAACGTGACGGTCTCCCTGCGCGGCCAGGAGATCCAATTCCAGGGCGCGCAGGAGGATACGGCGCTGGCCGGGCAGGTGATCGAAAAACTGATCGCCATGCTCAAAAAGGGCGAAATCGTGGACGCCTCCCGCATCCGTTACGCCGTGGCCCTGGCGCGGGAAGGGCGATTGGAGGAAATCGAGGAGATCCTAAGCGATGTGGTCGCGATCACGCACCGCGGAAGGCGCATCCAGTGCAAAACGCTGGGGCAGCGCGAATATGTGAGCGCTGTACGGGACGGGGAGCTGACGATCTGCGTGGGGCCGGCGGGCACGGGAAAAACGTATCTTGCCATGGCCCTTGCGGTCGTAGCGCTGAAAAACAAAGAGGTGGACCGCATCGTTTTGACCAGGCCGGCCGTGGAAGCGGGGGAAAGGCTGGGCTTTCTGCCGGGGGATATGACCCAGAAGGTGGATCCGTACCTGCGTCCGCTGTACGACGCGCTCTATGAAATCATGGGCGTGGAGAGCTATCAGCGGCTCATGGAGCGCGGCACGCTGGAGGTGGCGCCGCTTGCGTTCATGCGCGGGCGCACCCTGGGCGACGCGTTCATTATCCTGGACGAAGCGCAAAACACCACGCCCGAACAGATGAAAATGTTTTTGACCCGTTTGGGCGCGTCCTCCCGCTGCATCGTTACGGGCGATATTTCTCAGATCGATTTGCCCAAGGGCCGAAAAAGCGGGCTCACCGAGGCGATGGAAGTGCTCAAAGATGTCGCGGGCATCCACATCGTGGAATTGACGGCCCGGGACGTCGTGCGCCATGAATTGGTGCAGAAGATCGTGCGCGCATACGAAATGTATGAGGCGAAAGAAGGGGAGAATACATGAAGAGGAAAACGGGAGGGGCCAAGAAGGCGGAAAAAGGATCCTTCCGGGATTACCTTCGGTCTTCCGAGGCAATGCGGGTATTGATCTGCGTGGTCGGCATCCTGCTGATGGTGGCTTTGTTTGAGGTCGCCATCGTTCCCACGCGCTATCAGCTGAAGGTGGGCATGGTGCCAAACGTGACCATCGCCGCGACCAAGGACGTCGTGGACGAAATCAGCACCGAAAAAAAGCGCGAGGAAGCCGCTGAAAAAGTGGTCAAAACCTATCGCTATCAGGAATC
>JAFXZO010000042.1 GCA_017541205.1 Clostridia bacterium
CGGCGGCTTGCAGGCGTTTTACATAATCCGGATTGCTCTTTAACCGTTCTCTGGATTCGGCCCTTCCTTTCTCAATTCGGGCTTTGTTGTTTGTGTATCTTATGTAATCCGCAAGCAATACTATACCAGCCGCAAAAAAGCAGAAAAACACAATTTGACCGGTAAAACTCACAGCATTTGTGAACAGAGCAGCCAGTCCCACACATACCATCAGCAATGCCCCTAAGATGCTGCCGACATGGAATTTTGTAAGCATTTCACTGGGCGGATCCATGATTGCCAGCTCATATGAATCTTGATCCCGGAACTCAGCCCCACATGTTGGACAAGTTACAAATATCATCGGCCCGAAATTGTACAAATTGTCACGTTCATAAGGCCTGGCAGATATGCGTTTATACTCTTTACCACATTTCGGACATCTATAAACATATGCTCTATATCCTGACGTCATCTGATTCACCACCTTATTACTTCCCGAAATACCTCTCCAGCTGCCCTTTGAGCGCCTTGCCGTGCCTGGCCTCATCGTGAATAGATAACACTATGGTTGCTCAAGCGAGTTTCAAATGGAAAGACCCATGCCATGGGCATCACAATGTTGGTCTGCCCAAGCGATAAAGTAAGGTTCTGTTTTTCTGACGTTTTCAAGTTCCTTCAGCAAAGCCTTTTGATCGGCATTCTCCTTTTTAGATGACTTATTCGCAAAGATACGGACAACTAAAAATGTGCCCAATACGCCGAACAACAACGGAACAACGAAACTAAGGGTTTTTGCCTGACTGGAAAGCTCTTTGACGTTTGGAATCAGCACAGTTGTCAGAAGCGCCAGCAATACGCCGACTATGGGCCCTACAAAGGCTGTCAAAAGGGCTACCATACAGCCGCTTTCGGCACGGCTGTCTCTGTCGCTTTTGTTTCGGGCATTCGTGACGTAAAAAGACCAATGCTGGTATTTTTTGCAGAAGGGGCAGGCTCCGCTATCGTTGGGCGTCTTGAAATGTCCCTGCTGGATTAATTGATCCATATCCGCAACGGAGACGGCCAACTGCTGGATTGCTCGATTCTTCATAGTTTCCACATCGAAACGACTGGCGTAGGCATGGGTTGTGACCTTGTACATTCCGCCTTCCTGAACGCTGACTTTGTCCTGCTTTTCCACCGTCCTGCCGCAGAATTCACAGGTATATCCCCATCGGTAGTTTTGATACGCTATGACGCCGATGAATTTTTTATTGCTCATATTACCTGTTCCCTCTCATTTTGATTGGAAGCAATCTGCATGAAGCACGAATCTTTGTGATTATCTCCATTGAAATTCTAAAGACTTTCACCGGGGATGTCAAGTTATTTGAATGAACCATTTTACTGTAACCATTTTACACCGCCCCTTCCGCCTGCCCCGCTGCCTGAGTTTTATGGAAAACAGCGGCAAAAAGGGGAACCATGCACGGCCGTCCCATGCATGGTTCCCCGCGTTATTTGGGATCATTCGCCCAGGAATGTTTTCAGCTGCGCGTTCGCTTCGTCCACGATCTTCTGCATGCCGGCGGCTTCCAGCTTGGCCAGCAGCTCGGGCAGGGCGGTTTCGGGATCGACCGCGCCGGTGCACAGGCTGAGCGCATACGCTTCCTTCACGTTCACGACCGCGGCGATTTCAATTTCCACGGGCTTGCTGTCGAAGGTGAAGCCGTAGATGGGCAGCTTCTTGGAGCCGGCGTAGAATTCGGCAAAGCGCTGCTGGAAGTCCGCGCCCTGGCCCTTCTGCGGCGGCAGGATGGTCACGTTGCCCACGCCGTTGGTCCAGGGAGAATAGGTGGCGCGCGCTTCGGGGATGAATTCCACTTCGCCGGCGTCGTTCAGCGTGTAATGGATGCCTTCAACGCCGTAGTTGAGCAGGGTCATCACATAGGGATCGGTGTTGAGCAGGTTCAGGAACTTCATGGCCTCTTCGGGATGCTCGCTCTTGGAGGAAATGGCCATCATGGCGCCCTGGACGGAGGTGTTGTCGATATAGGGAGCGTCGGTGGTCATCAGGTAAGCCACCTGGATGCCGCGGGCTTCGGAGGTGGTGTATTCATAGCCATAGAGGGAAACCTCGGAGGAGATCAGGTACCGGGCCGTATTCTGGGCGTTGCGCCAGGTATCGGTGGCCGTTTCGCCGATGGCGATGGCGGGATCGATGTAGCCGGCCAGGTAATATTCGCGCATCTGCTTGACAAACTTTTCAAATTCGGGGGTGGCATACTTGTTGAAGAACACGTTGCCATACGCGCCGGGGGTGGACACGTCTTCGGTGTTCATGTAATAGCTCAGCAGGCTGTTGCTGTCGCCGGTCACGATGGGCGTGCCGGTCACGAAGCGTTCCACGACCGCGCCTTCAAACACGAAGGGATAGAACACTTCGCCGTCCTTCTCTTCGCCTTCCTTGACCGTCTTGAAGATATCGCCCCAGCCATAGAAGCCGGCGTTCTTCACGTCTTCCAGGGTGTAGCCGTATTTCTCCAGCAGGGTCACGTTCACGTCCCAGGTGTTCATGGTGGCGAAATCCTTGAAGCCGGGCACGGCGTAGATACCCTTTTCGCCGTCGATGCCCTCGGTCTTGGCGCCTTCAAAGAGCAGCTCGGGCAGGGTGGCCGTCAGGTCCGCGCCGTATTTTTCCAGCAGGTTGTCTTCGGGATCGTCCAGGCGCACATACGCGTCCTTTTTGGCGTATTTCGCATATTCGTTGCTGGTCCAGGAGCAGGTGAACAGGATGTCATATTCGTTCCTGCTGCTGTTCACATAATCCAGGGCGAGCTGATCGAAGTTGCCCCAAGTGCCCCAGGTGGGCTTCAGGGTGACGCCGATCTTTTCGGCCAGGTAAGCGTTCAGCTTTTCCAGCACGGCGGCGTCATCGGTCACGTTGTTGCCTTCCAGCAGCATGGTGATTTCCACAGGGCCTTCCGCGAAGACGGGAACCACGGCCAGCAGCATCATGGCAGCCAGCAGCAAAGCGAGCATCTTTTTCATAGGGATACCTCCATTTGAAATGATTTATGTAAGCAGCGGTTATCGACAGCCGCTGTTCTTACCGTTATCAGCCCTTGACGGAGCCGATGGTGAGCCCCTCCACCACGTAGCGCTGGAAGAAGGGGTAGGCGCAGGCGATGGGCAGCACGATGAACACGACCACCGCCATGCGCATCGTCTGGCTGGGCAGGGTACGGATGGCGTCGGCCCCCGACGCGCCGATCATGGACGAGTTGCGGGCCAGGAATTCGGCGTTGCGCTGCATTTCCATCAATAGATATTGCAGCGGATACAGCTTTCGGTCCGTCACATAGAGCAGGCACAGGAACCATTCGTTCCAGTAGCCCAGGGCCGTAAGCAGCGCCACCGTGGCAATGCCGGGCTTCATGATGGGAAGCACGACGCGCACCAGCGTGGTATATTCTCCGCTGCCGTCGATGGTGGCCGCCTCGATCAGATCGAAGGGCACGGTGGTCTGGAAGAAGGTGCGCATGATGATGATGTAGAAGGGGCTGACCAGCATGGGCACGATCAGGGCGTAATAGTTGTTGCTCATCCCCAGCAGGTCCTTGCACACGATATACGTGGGGATCAGGCCGCCGCCGAAGATCATGGTGAAAAAGCTCAGGAAGCTGAAGAAGCCGCGGAATTTGTAATCCTTGCGGTACAGCGGATACGCGTACAGGATGCACATCACCACGCTGATCACCGTGCCGACCACGGTGATGAAGAAGGAATTGAAATAGCTGCGCCACAGGGCGTCGCCCAGGCGGAACACCTGCTCGTACGCCGCCAGGGACCAGGCCTGGGGCATGAACGAATAGCCGATCCGCCGGATGCTGTCTTCCGAAGAGAAGGAAATGATGATGACGAACACAAAGGGGATGATGCAGGCCAGGGCGAAGATCCCCAGCACCAGATGGAAGGCCGCTTCCGTTTTGCGGCTGACGGCGTTCAGCCGGAAATGCTCGCGGGCTTTTTTCGGGATCGCCGTCTTTTTCGGAATCGCTGTCATGATGCTTCCCCTCCCCTCAGAACAGGCTGCTGTCCGCGTCCAGATTCCGCACGATGCTGTTGGCCGCCATGATGCAGATGAAGCCAACCAGGTTTTGCAGGAAGCCGGCCGCCGTGCTCATGCCAACGTTGCCGGTGGAGGTATAGGCGCGGTACACGTAGGTATCCACCACCTGCGTCACGGAAAAGAGCGGCGCCGAATTCATGGGCACCGACCAGAACAGGCCGAAGTCGGCGTTGAAGATCTTGCCCACGTTCATGATCAGCAGAATGATGATCATGGGCTTGAGGTGCGGCAGCGTCACATGGATCAATTGCTGCCATTTGGTGGCCCCGTCCACGGCGGCCGCCTCATACTGGGTGCGGTCAATGCCGGTGATGGCGGAGAGATACAGCACGGTGGAATAGCCGGTGTTTTTCCAGATGGAGCAGATGGTGAGGATGTACGGCCAGTATTTTGGGGTGTTATACCAGTCGATCACCTCTCCTCCGGCCGCCTTCTGCGCGCGGGAGATCATGCCGTTGGTGGGATCGAGGAAGGCGAAGAGGAAGTATGCCACCACGACCCAGCTGAGGAAATAGGGGAAGAACATCATGGTCTGGTACGTCTTGGCGAGGAATTTTTTCGTCAGCTCGCTCATCAGGATGGCGAACGAGACCGAGATCAGCAGCCCCAGCACGATCCACAGCGCGTTGTAGCCGATGGTGTTGCGGATCATGGTCACGCTTTCGCTGGTGAAAAGGAAATTGAAGTTCTTCAGGCCTACCCAGGGGCTTTTGAACAGGTTTCTCGGAAAGGGCAGCTTGCGGGTGGGCAGCCTGTAGTCCAGGAAAGACAGAGAAATGCCGAACATCGGCAGATACCGGATCAGCAGCAGCCATACCGTTACCGGCAGCATCATCGTGGTCAGCCAGAACGTCTTTGCGCTTCTTTTTCTTTTATGTTTGCGCTCGATCGGTTGTTGGGCCGTCACGCGGGTTCCTCCTCCCCCCATTTGATGCTTTTATTATAGATTCTCCTTGGGCCAAAATCATCGTTCCTGATTGTGCTTTCTTGTCTGTGCTTGTGGTATTCCATGGAATATACGGGAGAAATCACGCCAATTTGAGACAAAAAATCACATATCTGTCCCTTTTGCTTGTGCTTTTGTTCTGCTATGCTTATAATGAAATCGAAGCAATCGGAGGAAACATACATGCGTTACGGATATTTTGACGATGCCGCACGGGAATATGTGGTGGACCGGGTGGACGTGCCCGTATCCTTTACCAATTATCTTGGCACGCAGCGGATGGGCGCGGTGGTGTCCCATAACGCGGGCGGCTATTGCTGGCTGGATTCGCCGCAGTTCCACCGCATCACGCGCTTCCGCCCCAACGGCGTGCCCATGGATTGGCCGGGGCACTACGTGTATCTGAGGGACGACGAGGACGGGGATTACTGGTCGCTGAGCTGGCAGCCGGTGGGCAAACCGCTGGATCAGGCGCGCTATGCCTGCCGCCACGGGCTGAGCTATTCCGTGTATTCGTGCGATTACAAGGGCATATCCGCCAGCCAGACCCTGCTGATCCCCCGGGAAGAAGACAAAAGGGACCCGGTGGAGATCTTCGACGTGCGGATCAAAAACACGTCCGATCAGGTCCGTCGCCTGAGCGTATACGGCTATGTGGAATTTTCCTTCCATCATATCGATATGGACAACCAGAATTTCCAGATGAGCCTGTACGCCGCCGGCTCCCATTACCGGGACGAAGCGGTGCTGTGCGAACTGCATTACGAGGAAAACAGCTATCAGTTTTTCACCGGCGATTTTTCCCCGGACGGCTTTGACGGCGTGCGGGAAAGCTTCATCGGCGCGTATCACACCGAGCGCGATCCTCTCGGCGTCCTTCGGGGCGACCTTTCTTCCTCCACAGAGCTGGGCGGCAATCCCTGCGGCGCGCTGCGCAGGAAGCTGACCCTCCAGCCGGGCGAGGAAGCGCGCGTGCTGTTTTATCTGGGCACCGGCGACGAACGCGCCGCGCGGGAAGCCCGCCGCCGTTATCCCGCCGGGGAGACCGACCGGGCCATGGCGGACCTGAAGCGCTGGTGGGATGAAAAGCTGTCCCGCCTCCAGGTGCGTACGCCGCATGAAAACATGAACCGGTCCCTGAACATTTGGAACCTGTATCAGAGCGAGATCAACGTGCTCTTCTCCCGCTTTTCCTCCTTTATCGAGGTGGGCGGACGCACGGGCCTTGGCTACCGGGACACGGCGCAGGACGCCATGTGCATCCCCCACGCGGAAAAGGATATGTGCGAAACGCGGCTGCGCCAGCTGCTGCACGGCCAGACCTCGATGGGCTACGGGCTGCATCTGTTCGATCCCGCCTGGTTCGGGCCGCCGAAGCAAGCGCCCGCCAAATCCCCCACCGTGGTGCCCACGCCGGACAAGGCCAGCATGATCCACGGCCTCAAGGACACCTGCGCGGACGACGCCCTGTGGCTGATCCCCGCGATCATCGAAAACGTGCGCGAGAGCGGCGATACCGCTTTCTTTGATGAAGTGATCCCCTTTGCGGACGAGGGCGAGGCCACCGTATGGGAGCACATGAAGCGCTCTTTGGATTTCAGCTGCGCGCAGGTCGGCGCGCACGGCGTCACCAAGGGCCTCAGGGCCGATTGGAACGATTGCCTGAACCTGGGCGGCGGAGAGAGCGCCATGGTGGCGTTCCTCCTCATCTGGGCGCTGCGCCATTTTATCGACGCCGCCAAATACCTGCAAAGAAACGAGGACGCGCAAACGTATCAGCGCA
This sequence comes from Clostridia bacterium, assembly GCA_017541205.1. GTDB lineage: Bacteria > Bacillota > Clostridia > Christensenellales > Aristaeellaceae > RUG563. Next base: position 6,823 of record JAFXZO010000042.1, read on the forward strand.
GGATGGACGATATGATCGCCGTATGCCGCAGGGAGCTGTGGGACGGCGCGTGGTGGCTGCGCGGCTTCACCGCCGACGGCAGGGCCATCGGATCCCACGCCGCCAAAGAAGGCAAGGTGCACATGGAATGCAACACCTGGGCGGTGATCAGCGGCGCGTCCACCCGGGAGCAGGGCCTCTCCTGCATGGACGCGGTGGACGAATACCTCTACACCCCCTACGGCCTGATGCTCAACGCCCCCTCCTTCACCACGATTGACGACGGCATTGGCTTTGTTTCCCGCGTGTATCCCGGCGTAAAAGAGAACGGCGCGATCTTCAGCCATCCCAATCCCTGGGCGTGGGTGGCGGAATGCGCGCTGGGCCGGGGCGGCCGCGCCATGAAGTTTTACGACGCGCTGCTGCCGGAAAACCAGAACGACCAGATGGAAACGCGTCAGGCGGAGCCGTATTCCTACTGCCAGTTCATCATGGGCAGGGATCACACCGCGTTCGGCCGGGCGCGGCATCCGTTCATGACGGGCTCCTCCGGCTGGGCCTATTTCGCCGCCACCCGGTATATGCTGGGCATCCGCCCGGAGTTTGACCGTCTGGCCGTCGATCCCTGCATCCCGGCGGATTGGGACGGGTTCTCCGCCGTGCGCGTATGGCGCGGCGCGGAATACCGCATCACGGTGCGCAATCCCGATCACGTGGAAAAAGGCGTCCGCCAGATCCGCGTGGACGGGGAAAGCATGGATCACATCCCCGTTTTCACCGGCGGGATCCACCGGATCGACGTGGAAATGGGCAAGCAATAAACGAAAGAAGGGATCGCTTTGATCGAATTTGGCACCGGCGGCTGGCGCGCAATCATCGGCGACGGCTTTATTCGGGAAAATATCCAGCGGATCGCGGCGGCCCTCGCCCGGCGCATGCAGGCGGAGGGCTGCGCGGAGCAGGGGCTCTGCGTGGGCTATGACCGGCGGTTTTTGAGCCGGGAGGCGTGCATTTGGTTTGCCGAGGCCATGGCGGGCGAAAACGTGAAGGTGCTCTTCGTCAACCTCTCCTGCCCCACGCCGCAGATCATGTTTTCCGTCAAGCACCTTAAGCTTCAATACGGCGCGATGGTGACGGCCAGCCACAATCCCGCCATCTACAACGGCATCAAGCTGTTCACCTTCGGCGGCCGCGACGCCACCGAGGATGTGACCGCTCCGCTCCAGGAAGCGGCCAACGCGATCGATTTTTCCTCCGTGCACACCCTGCCCTTCGAGGACGCGCTGCGCAGCGGGCAAATCGAAATCATCGATCCGCGCGACGCCTATCTGGACGCCATCCTTTCCCAGGTGAATACCGACGCCATTCGCCGCCGCCGGCTGCGGGTGGTGCTCGATCCGATGTACGGCACCAGCCTGACGGGGCTGATGACCATTCTGTATACCGCCCGCTGCGATGTGGACGTCATCAACGATCAGCACGACGCGTTCTTCGGCCGCCACCTGCCCGCGCCCACCCCGGAAACGCTGCTCGATCTGCAGCAGGCGGTGCGGGAGCACAACGCCAACGTGGGCATCGCCACCGACGGCGACGCGGACCGCCTGGGCATCATCGATGAAAAGGGCAATTATGTTTCGGCCAACAAGATCCTGACGCTGCTGTATTATTACCTGCTCAAATACAAAGGCTGGCGCGGCGCGGCGGTGCGCAATGTCGCCACCACGCACCTCATCGACCGCGTGGCGAAGGATTTTGGCCAGGAATGCTTCGAGGTTCCCGTGGGCTTCAAGCACATTTCTTCCAGCATGGAGGCGCACGACGCGCTCATCGGCGGCGAATCCTCCGGCGGGCTGACGGTGCGCGGCCATATTTCGGGCAAGGACGGGCTCTACGCCGCCAGCCTGCTGGTGGAAATGCTGTCCGTGACCGGCCTGCCCCTGAGCGAAATGGTGCAGACGCTGTACCGGCAGTACGGCGAAATGCATACCGCGGAATTTGACTGGGCCCTGTCCCCGGAAACCAAGGAGCGCATCCGGCGGCTCATCATGGAAGAAAAGCGGCTGCCCGCCTTCCGTCATCCCGTCCGCCGCGTCAGCTATCTGGACGGCTGCAAAGTGTATTTCGACAGCGCCTGGGTCATCATCCGCTTCTCCGGCACCGAACCGAGGATCCGCATCTTCGCCGAGGACGACACCGTGCACCACGCCAAAACGCTGGTGGGCACGATGGCGGATTTCGTGGGGCTGCCCTTCGACGCATAACACGCGGAGAAAAGCTGTATGGAAAACAACGAGAAAACAAAGGGGAAAAAGCGCATCGGCGCGGCGTTTGGCACGCTGCGCTTCCAGATGATCGCCATCATGCTCCTTTGCTATCTGCTGCCGGCGCTGCTGTTGGGTTTTTTCACCCAAACGGTGCTGCTCGAAAGCATGCGGGATAAAACGGAGGCCGCCCTCTCCAGCAGCGTGGAGCATGCCTGGACGCTGACCACGCAGCAGGTCGAGCACGCCATTTTCCTTGCCCGGGACGCCGTTTACGACGGCGAATTGGCCGACGCGTACGAGGACTGGCGCGCCGGCGCGATCCCGGACGCCGAATTCCTGCGGCTTTCCAGGGCGTATGTGGACCGGAAATACAGCCGGGAGGGGCTGTTCACCTTCGCGGCGTATTACCCGGTCAGCCGGCCGGACCTGTTTATCTACACCCGCTCGGGCTATCAGGGCGCGATGACCTTCCTCTCCGGCATGCAGAGCGACGCGCTGCGCCTGGGAGAAAGCCTGGATACCGGCAGCCGCTTTGTTGAAAAGGACGGCAAGGTTTATCTGATCCGCAACCTGATGAACCTGCGCATGGAACGCTACGGCATGCTGGTGCTGGGCATTGATACTGAGCAGATGTTTTCGCCCATCGCCCAGCTGGCCGAAACCTGGCAGGGCCGCGTCGCCCTGCGGCTGGACGACGCGGGCGATATCGACGCGCCCTGGGACGATCTGACAGACGGCCTCAGCGTGCAGCGCTCCAATATCCTCTACGGCAAAGAAAGCCAGAGCGACGAATACCGCCTGCGCCTGCTCGTCACCCTGGACCAGAGGACGCAGTACCGCGAGTATTATCAGTTCCGTTATCTCGCGATCGGGATACAGCTATTGCTCATTCCCCTCTTGCTGCTCATCGCCTGGTATGTGAACAAGCGCCTCATCAAGCCCATCACGCTGCTGTCCAACGCCTCCCGGCGCATCGAAAACGGGGAATTGGGCGTGACCGTGCCCATGCGCGGCGGGGATGAGCTGGGCAATCTGGGCGTCGCGTTTTCCAATATGTCCCGGCGCATCGAGGAATTGATCGATAAGACCTACAAGGAAGAGCTGGCGCTGAAAAACGCCCAGATCCAGGCGCTGCAAAGCCGGATCAACCCGCATTTCATCAACAATGCGCTGGAAGCGATCAACTGGGAAGCGCGGATGGAAAAATCCACCGCCATTCCCGCCATGGTCAGCGCCCTGAGCGTGCTGCTGGGGGCCAGCATGGCCCGGCAGGACAAGCGCATCGTAACGCTCAAGGAAGAAATGGAAGTGGCCGACGCGTATATTTATTTCGTCGAGCAGCGCTTCGGCGACAGCCTCTCCGTCACGCGGCAGATCGACGAGGCGGCGGAAGGCTGCCTGCTGCCGCTTTTGACCGTGCAGCCTGTGCTGGAAAACGCGGTCGAGCACGGCATCGCGCCGGCGGGCGGCGGCGAGATCATCCTGTCCTGCCGCATGACGGGCTCCTGCGTGCGCATCGAGATCGTCAATACCGGAAAGACCATCGCGCCGGAGGACCGCCTCAAGATCGACGCCGCCCTGCGCGGGGAAACATCGGGCGGCACGCACCTGGGCCTGGCCAACATCGCCGACCGGCTGCGCCTGATCTACGGCGGGCAGGCCGCCATCGAGGTATTCAGCGACGGGGAAAGGCGCACGGTGGCACGCATCGACGTGCCCCAGCGGGAAATGTAAAAAAGGAGGAATGCGCATGCGCAGGGGATTGATCGCGGCGCTTTTGCTGTGCCTGCTCCTGTCCGGCGCGCGCGCGGAGGGCGTGGTGCTGCGCACCGTCAGTTCCTTCGCCGGGGCGGACACGGCGGCCGAAGCCTATGTGGACATTCTGGAAGCCTACGAGGCCGAAACGGGGAACACGGTGATCGACGTTTCCGCCGCCAGCGACGAGGGCTGGAAAACCGGCGTGCTCAACGATTTCGCGGCGGGCAACGAGCCCGACGTGCTGTTTTTCTTCGCCGCCGGGGCCGATTCCGCGCCGATCCTGTACAAGGTGGTGCCCATCGCCGAAATCAACGCGGCTTACCCGGCGCTGGACCTGCCCGAAAACGAAGCGCTGCGCGAGCCGGACGGCGTGATCTACGCCGTGCCCGCCCGTTCCTTCTGGGAAGGGCTGTATATCAACGCCGACCTGTTTGAAGCGTACGGCGCGCCGCTGCCCGTCGATTGGGCCAGCTTCACAAAGGCCGTGGAAATATTTAACGCGGCGGGCATCGTGCCCGTTGCCGTCTCGCTTTCGGATATCCCCCATTATCTGGCCGAGTTCGCCCTGCTTTCCTGCGCCACGGCCCAGGAGCAGCAGGCCCGCCCCAAAACGCTGGACGAGGTGCCCGCCTCCTGGTTCGAGGCCATGGCCCTGATCCGCGAAATGTACGAAATGCACGCGTTTGCGCCAAACGCCAGCGCGACCTATGAGAGCGCGGCCACGGAGCTCTTCCGCGCCAAGAAAGCCGCCATGCAGTTTGACGGCAGCTGGCTGGCCTCCTCCCTGCCCGCGGAAAGCATGGCAACCACCCTGGTGCTGCCCATGCCCAAAAGAGACGGCAGCGGCGCGGCCGACAACTATATCGGCGGCGTGTCGATGGGCTTTTATCTGACCCGGCGCGCCTGGAAAAGCGAAAGGAAGGACGCGGCGGTTGCCCTCCTCGCGGCCCTGACGAAGGAAGAAAGCATCCGCCGCCTGGGCTATACGGGCGTGGGCGGGCAATTGCTCGATTCGGCGGAGGAAATGGCGCAGGGCCGCCAGATGCTCAGCCCCCTGCAGGACGCCATGAGTCCCAAGGCCCGGGAGGTCTGGCTGCTGGAATGCATCCCCGCCGTGGCCGCCGGCCAGATGACGCCGGAAGAATGCTGGCAGCGGGTGATGGCCCTCAAACCATTTGGAGAGTGAAAACATGTACAGCGTCGTATTGGTGGATGATGAACGGCTGATCGTCAAGGGGCTGAGCAGCGTGGTGCCCTGGGCGGAAATGGGCTGCCGCGTGGCGGGCACGGCGTTTGACGGCGTGGGCGGGCTGAAGCTGATCCGTGAAATCAGGCCGGATATCGTATTGACCGATATCCGCATGCCCAACATGGACGGCCTGACCATGCTGGCCGCCCTGCGCAGCGAATACCCCCGGATGCAGATGAGCGTGCTCACCGCTTACCGGGATTTTGATTACGCCCGCCATGCCATCAACCTGGGGGTGTGCCGGTATCTGCTCAAGCCCAGCGATATGAATGAACTGGAAGAGGCCGTCCGCGTGATGGTGAGCCGCCTGGACGCCCAGCCGAAGGAAGCGGCGGAAGCGTCCGACACGGAAGGGGCCGCGGGCAATTTCATCGTGCAGGCCGCGCTGGGCTATATGCGCTCGCACTGCACCGACGGGCGCATCTCCCTGAGCGACGTGGCCGACCATGTGTACGTGAGCCAGTGGCATCTCTCCAAGCTCCTCAACCGCGAAACCGGCCAGAGCTTTTTCGATCTGCTGGGCGGCATGCGCATCGACCTGGCCAAGCGATTGCTTTCCGATCCCGCGCGCCGCATCCATGAGGTGGCCGAGGCGGTGGGGTATCTGGACGTGGCGCATTTTTCCAAGAGCTTCAAAAAGCATGTGGGCTGCACCCCCGGCGAATACCGCAACGGCGGCTGCCCGGCGGATGAGTAGGCTCCATCGGACAGGATGAAAAAACGAATCCCCAAAGCAGGTCCGCCTGCGATGGGGATTCGTTTTGTTTTTGGCTGGCAGCATAAGTTTTTTTACAGGATCAATCTTCCAGATATCCTTCCCGGGCTTTGATGCCGAAGCGCTTTTCCAACAGGTGCATCTGCTCGTCGGTGATGGTGTTGAGGCGGGGCAGATGGGCGATCTTCATATAGATTTCGGCCGCCTTTTCGGCGGTTTCAATGAGGCCGAAGGTCTCGTCCAAATCCTTGCCCGCGCCGTAGATGCCGTGCTGGCTCCAGACCACCAGGCGGGCGGTCTGCATTTTTTCGGCGGTCGCTTCGCCGATCTCGTTGGTGCCGCAGAGCATCCAGGGCAGCACGTTCACGCCCTCGGGGAAGACCACGATGCACTCCGTGCACATCTGCCAGAGCGTGCGGGTAAATTCCCTTTCATCCAGCGGATGCACGTAGGTCATGGCCAAAAGGTTCGCGGGATGGCAGTGCATGACGACGCGGTTTTGGGGATCCGCCTTCAAACGGGCGACGTGGCTCATCATGTGGGCGGGGAATTCGCTGGTAAAGCTGCCGCCGTCCTCAAAGCCCCAGATCAGCTCCGCCAGTTCCCCATAGGCCGTCAGCCGCACGATGCCCAGGTTCACTTCCGGGGCGTACTGCACGTTTTTGAAATACTTGCCCGTGCCGGTAACCAGGAAATATTTGCCGTCCAGGCTCGGGGCGGTAAAGCCTGTGGGGATTTTGAGCTTCACCCCGGCTCCGTCCAAATATTCCCTGACCTGGCTTTCGTCCAGCATCACGCTTACGTTGCCGCCGTTGCGTTCGTCCCAGCCGTGGGCGTACATGTTGGTAACGGTGCGGATCATTTCCACCATAAAGGGCGCGGTCAAAACATCCTTCATTCTCGATTCACCAGCACTTTCCGCTCATATTCCTGCGCCTGCGCAAACCATTCGCCGTCCAGGGGCTTAACGCACCGGCGGCAGTATTCGTCCCAGATTTCGCCAAAGGGCAAAGTCTTCATTTCCTCCTGGGCCACCAACAAGGCCGTGAAGCGGCTTGCATCCTGCATGGCTTTCAGCTCGTCCGTCGGCTGGAGCAGGGCGAAGAGCAGCGCCTTTTGCACGTTGCGATAGCCCACCGTCCAGGCGGCGATGCGGTTGATGGAGGCGTCGAAGTAATCCAGCGCAATGTTCACCCGGCCGTCCAGCCCGCCGCAGCGGACGATTTCCTTGGCGATTTCCTTCGTTTCGTCGTCAAAGAGCACCACATGGTCGCTGTCCCAGCGGATGGGGCGGGTGACGTGCAGGGCGATTTCGGGGAAGAAAGCCAGCAGGGCCGGGATCTTGTCGCTGACCACTTCCGTCGGGTGATAATGGCCGTTGTCCATGAGGGGAATGCACTTGTCCATGTTCATGGCGGCATAGGAAAGGGCGAACTCCGCGCTGCCCACGGTATAGGCCTCCACGCCGATGCCGAAGACCTTGCTTTCGATGCAGGGCTTGACCTTCTTGAAATCGTAGGGCTCGGAAAGGATCTCGTCGATGCTCTCCCGATAGCGCACGCGGGGGCCTATCCGGTCGGCGGGGATGTCCTTGAAGCCGTCGCCGGTCCAGATGTTCATCACGCAGGGCCGGCCCAGTTCTTCCGCCAGATAGGAGCTGATGCGGATGCAGGCTTTGCCGTGCTCGATCCAGAATTTGCGGGTTTCCTCATTGGGCGAAGAAAGCGTCAGCGGATCGCACTTGGGATGGGAGAAGAAGGTTGGGTTAAAGTCGCACCCCAGGCCGCGCTCCTTGCAGAAATCCACCCACTTCTTGAAGTGCTTGGGCTCCAGCTTGTCCCGGTCGGCCCACGCGCCGTCCTCGAAGATGGCGTAGCTGGCGTGCAGGTTCATTTTCGGCGTGCCGGGGATCAGGGAAAGCACCGTGTCCAGATCGGCCATCAATTCCTCGGGGTTCCGGGCGCGGCCGGGATAATTGCCGGTGGTCTGGATGCCGCCGGTCAGGGGCTTGCTCGGGTCGGTGTCAAAGCCGCGCACGTCGTCGCCCTGCCAGCAGTGCAGGGACACGGGCACGCTTTTCAGCTTCATGATGGCCGCGTCCGGATCGACGCCCAGGGCCAGATAACGTTTTTTTGCTTCTTCGTAGCTCATTGCTTCTTCGCCTCCATTTGAATTTTCAGATTTCCCAAGGCCGTCGCTTCAATGGGCAGGGCGATGACCTGCTTGCCGGCGGCCTCCTCGGTGAGCCGGTTCAGGTATTGATTTTTCGCCCCGCCGCCCACGATGTAGAGCTTTTGATAGGTTTTGCCGGTGTTGCGTTCGATCTCCCCGATAGCCTGCTTGTAGCCTTGCGCCAGGGAGCGGTACGCGCAGCGGAAATACCCGGCGGCGCACTTGGGCGGGTGGGGGAGCTTTGCGTCAAAGGCCGCTTTCATGCTCTCCGGGGCCATGAAGATGGGGTCGTTCACGTCCACCAGGTGGTCGAAGTGCTTTTCCGCCGCCTCTTGGGTGATTTCTCCCCAGGGCTTGCCGGGGCACAGCTCTTCCCGGAGGCGGTTGGGCAGCCACATGCCCATGAGGTTTTTGAGGTAGCGGATGTACCCCACGCCGCCCTCATTGCTGTAATTGGTGGACAGGCTTTGCTGGTCGGTGATGGGTTTTTCTATCTTCGCCCCCAGCACGCTCCAGGTGCCGGAGGAAATGAAGAGGTCGTTCCTCTCCATGGGGATGCCCTCCACGGCGCTGCCGGTATCGTGGGTGGCGCAGAGCAGGACCTTGATGCCCTTGTATTCCCCGATCACGGCGCCCGGCTGCTGCAGGGGCTTGAAGAACCGCTTGGGCAATTCCAGCGCCCGGATGATTTCCTCGTCGAATTCCCCGGTTTCCGCGCTGACCATGCCGCCGGTGGTCGCGTTGGTGTATTCGTGGCTCTTCACGCCGGTCAGCCTGAACATCAGGTATTCGGGCATCATCAGGAAGCCGCAGGCCCCCTCCAGCCGGCCCGCCAGCTTATCGGCATATAACTGATAGATCGTATTGAAGGGCTGGAATTGGATGCCCGTGCGGCGGTACAGATCGGAAAAGCTGATTTTCTCATGAACCAGCGGAATGGATTTTTCCATCCGGCTGTCCCGGTAGGCATAACAGGGAAGGATGGGCTTGCTGCCATCCATGAGCACGTAATCCACGCCCCAGGTGTCGATGGACAGGCTTTCGATCTGCGTAAATTCCTTCAGCGCTTCGTCGATCCCGGCCTTCACATGACGCTCCAAAGCGTCGATATCCCAGGTCAGATGCCCGTCCGCTTCCGCCATGCCGTTGGGGAAGCGATAGACCTCCTTTGTTTTGACCGCTCCGTTTTCCTGCCATCCGACGATATGACGTCCGCTGGACGCGCCGATATCGATGGCCAAATATCGCTCCATGATAGCCCTCCTTTTTCGCATCCTTCAGGCAAAATCGTCGTTTTATAAGCTGATCGGCGCTGCCCGCCGCTCTCCTGAAAGCTTGTCCGTCTCCACACAATGTAACATAAATCCCGGAAAATTACAAGAAGCGGATATCAAATTCCGATGGGAAAAAGACGCATTTGAACGTCAGGCGTTGCAACCGTCCAACAGCCGAAAAATACGCTTGACAAAGCAGCGGGACCGCGCTATCGTCAAAACGGACCGATGATCGATTGAGGGAAAAGCGGCGGCCTTCGGAAAATCCTTCCGCTGCCGGATAGGGCCTGCCGCCTTCCCTTTTGGCCGGATAAACGACAAGAATGAATGGAGGGATCTGCTTGGAGAGAATGACGGAGGTTCTCCGTATCCTTTTGCCGGTCATGCTGATGCTGGGCATCGGCGTATTATGCCGAAAAAAACGTCTGATCGACCGGGCGGGCATCGACGCGCTCAAAACCGTGGCGGTGCAGATCGGCCTGCCCGCCGTGCTGCTGCATACCTTCGCGGCGGCGGAATATTCCCTGGCGACGCTGATCGTGCCGCTCATCATGTTTTTGCTGTGCGTGCTGGCGTGGCTGCTGGGAAAGAAGCTCGGGCCGGCGCTGGGCATGAACAACCGCTTCATTCCCTTCCTGACCACGGGCTTTGAGGCGGGCATGCTGGGCTATGCCCTGTACACCCTGCTGTACGGCAGGGAAACCCTGGCCGATTTCGCCCGGATCGATTTGGGCCAGGTGCTGTTCGTGTTCACCCTGTACAAGGCGCTGCTGGGCATGGAAGGCCCACAAAAGCCCAGCGCCGGGCAATTGCTCAAAGACATGGCCCTTTCTCCCATCATCCTTTCGATCCTGGCGGGCGTGCTCCTGGGCGTCACCGGCGTTTATCAGGCGCTTGCGCCGTCGGGCGTATCGGGCGTCCTGGACGCCTGCACGGATTTCATTTCCGCCCCCGTCAGCGCCCTGATCCTGCTGGCCATCGGGTATGACCTGGTGCTGGGGGACATCCCCTGGCGGGAAGCGCTCAAGGCCGCGGGGCTCCGCCTGCTGATCATGGCGGCGCTCGGCGCTTTGGTAATGGGCCTCCTCCGCCTGTGCTGGCCTCAAGCGTGCTGGGACCGGGCGATCTTTCTCATGTTCCTGCTCCCGCCGCCCTACGTGCTTCCCGTTTTCTCCACGGATGAAAAGCAGCGCGTGTACCTGTCCTCCGTGCTCTCGCTTTCCACGCTGGCGGCCCTGGCCGGCTTTGTCGTCCTTGCGATCATCGGGTGACGCTTGTACCCTAAGTCGTTGAAGCGTATCTGTTTTGTCTATTTTTCATTCGACATCAGTACGAAAAAGGCGGAATAACCGCAGGGTTCAGGCCTCGAGCAGGTTGCGGATCACCTTCGTGATCTTCGATTCGCCCCGGCGGTTCCATATAAACAGCACATCGCTCCCCGGGGCAGGCTTCTCTTCCGCAGTATCCGCCAGCTTCGCGGGGATCAGCAGTTCCCAGTAGCGGACGCGGTATCCGTCCCCTTGCACTTCTTCCACCACGCCCAGATGCTGCCCGTGGATCTGCAAAAAGCCCTCCTGCACCTTGACCTTGCGGTACGCGGGGAATTCCCGGCTGATTTCCCGCAGCAGGTCCGGGTCGTCTATTTTTTCAAAATCCGCGCTTTCCGTCAGGATCCCCTTGACGGCGGAAAACCCGCTGCGCAGCGGCAGGCACATATACGCGTCGTAAACATTTCCCTGCGCGTCCGTGATGCCATGCTCCGCGCAGCGCTCAAAGCCGAAGCGCGGATAATAATACGGCTCGCCGGCGATCACGATGCCCAAAACCCCCGCGTCCCTGGCCAAAGCAATGGTCGAGCGCATCAGCGCCCCGCCGATATCATGGCCCTCCATGGTCGGCTCCACGGCCAGGGGGCCGAACGTGACCACCTCGTGCGCCGTGTCCCCGTCCACGACCCTGGCCCGGGTATAATACACCGCGCCGACGATCCGTCCCTCCCATTCCGCCACGCGGCTCAAAGCCGGCAGATAATCCGGGGACTGGCGGATGACGCGCACCATCAGGTGCTCGTTGCACCCGGGCTTATATTTGTTATAGAAGCTCCGCATCACCATATGCTCCGTCTCATGCCAGTCCGCGGGCGTCTCCGGCCTGATGATCAGGTTTTCAAGCATCTGTTTTCCCTTCTTCCTCAAGCACCCGGTAGGTAAACGCGTCAAAGCGCGCTTCGCCGCCGGGTTTTTTCGTCGCGTAGCAGAAAAGGCCCGGCCGCGCGCCGGCAAAGTGCCTCAGGTCAAACCGCATTTTTTTCGGCGCGCCGAGGGCCTGCCACATATCGCCGTCCCAATAGAAGTAACATACCGTGTCCCGCATATCGGCAAAATGGAAGACCGCCCGAAGCCGCGCTTTCGGGCCAAAGGGCAAGGCGGCGGAAACGGTTTCCCCCTCCGGATCGCTTTCGTTATCGAGGAGGGCGAGCTGAAAGCCGTCCGCCGTGCGCAGCAGCGCAACGGCGCTCCAGCCGTACTGCAGGGCGCACAGGCCCGCCCGGTCGCCGGGCAGCAGGGCGCTTCCGTCCACACGCACCGTGACCTCCGTGCCCGGGTACGTCCCGCGCACGGTCAGGGTGTTGCGCGCGGCGGTCAGGGATGCGTCCACGCGGCCCGCGGTGAGCTTCAGATACCCCTTGCCCGTTTCAAACAGGCTTTCGTCCGGGGTGTGGTTCCATTCCCATTGCGGCAATAAGACGGGCGAATCAAACGCGTCGGACGCGGCGAGCGGCGCGTAAGCATAGCCGGGGCGGGTGGTTGCATTGCTGATTTCGGCCACGGCTTTTCCCTGCACGCCAATCGCGGGCAGGCCGCATTTCCATTTTAGGGGCAGCAGCACCGGGATGCGGCCCACGGCCCCGCGATCCTGGAAAAATACGGCGTACCAGCGCCCGTCCGGCGTATCCACGATGCCGCCCTGGGCGATGCCCTGATCGTGGTAGCCCAGGTCGTCGTTGAACAGGATGCCGCCCGAGAATTCCCCGTCCAGGCTGTCGGCGCAAAAGCAGCTTTCCACCCGGCGCCATCTGTCCGGCAGGGAATGAATGGTGAAAAGATAATACCGATCCCCCACCCGATAGAAGTGCGAGCCCTCATAGCCCAGGTGCCTGGTCGGCCCCGTGGAGACCAGCACGCGGTCAAGGCCCCTCTCCTGCGGTCCGGTGAGGCTGCGGTTGAGCTCCGTCAGCCGTACGGTGCCGTTGCCGTGAATGATATAGGCCTTCCCATCCGCGTCAAAAAACAGGGAGGGGTCATAGTAGAGCCCGGGCAGCTCGATTTTTTCCCAGGGGCCGTTTTCCAAGTCCCGGGTGCGGTAAATGCGCGTGCGCCCCAGGTCCGCCACGGCGAAGCACACGAAATATTCGCCCTGATGCCACCGAAGCGACGGGGCCCACATGCCCTTGCCATAGCAGTTTTTGCCGTTCTTTAGCCCGCGCGCGTCGGTTTCATCCAGCGCCGCATACAGATGCCCGCACCATTCCCAATGGATCAGATCGTAGGAGCGCAGAAAGGCGCAGCCCGGGGAAAAATGCATGGTGGTGCTGGCCAGAAAATAGGCGTCCCCGACGCGGATCACATCCGGATCGGGAAAATCGCTGGCGGTCAAAAGGCTTTCGCCCCAAACGGCGTTTTCAGCGCTGTTTTCCATTTCGTCTCTTCCTTTCTTGGATCGCACGCATCAAAAGATGCCAAAAAGGCCCAGCACCAGCCCCGCCGCGCCGCACAGCGCGATGGTCTGGATGGGGTTCCATTTGTATTTGCGCAGCAGGAAAAACGCGCCCGCGAACAAGGCGGCGCCCGCCCATCGGATGTTTTCCATAGCGAAATTGTCCCGCCCGCCAAACGCCACCTGCAGCAGCATGTTCAGCCCGGCGGCGGCGATGAGCGCCACGACGGCGGGCCGAAGGGACGAAAGCACGCTTTTGAGCAGCGGCATTTCCCGATACCGCATATAGCACACCGACAGCGCCGAAACGATGACCAGCGACGGGAACACGAACCCCAGCGACGCCATCAGCGCCCCGGGCAGGCCGGAAATACGCATGCCGACGAAGGTCGCCGCGTTGATGCCGATGGGACCGGGGGTCATTTCGGCGATGGTGGCAAGATCCAGGAATTGTTCCGCCGACAGCCAGGCGTGCGTTTCCACCGCCTGGCTCTGGATGAGGGGGATCGCGGCATACCCGCCGCCGATGGAAAAGAGGCCGATCTGCAGAAAGCTCCAAAACAGTTCCAGCAGGATCACGCTTTTTGCCCTCCCTTCCCGTTCGCGTACGCCCCCGCGACGCCGACCGCCGCGGCGCACAGGATGATATAGATCACGTTCACCCGGAAAAAGAAGGTCGCGGCGAAGGCGGCGGCCATGACGGCGCAATGCGCGTACTGTTTTGACTTTAGAACGCCCCGGCCCAGGCCCACCGCCACATCCAGGATCACCGCCGCGACGCCGCACTGCATGCCGCGAAGGACCAGGGCGACGTACGGGTTTTCGGCAAACAGCCGATAGAACAGGGAAATGACGGACAAGATCGCGATGGGCGGGATCACCGTGCCGAGCACCGCGGCCGCCATGCCGGGCAGGCCCGCCGCCTTCCCGCCGACCAGGATCGCCGCGTTCACGGCAATGGCCCCGGGGCTGGACTGCGCCAGGGCGGTCATGTCCAGCATTTCCTGCTCGCTGATCCAGCCCAGTTCATCCACGAATTTGCGTTTCATGAAGGTGACGATCACAAAGCCGCCCCCGAAGGTGAACGCGCTGATCGAAAGCATGCTCAGAAACAGCTTCCCCAGCCGCCCTTTTTCCATGGCAAAAACCTCCTTCGTGCCCGCGCTATTTCCTCGGCGCGTAGGTAAAGGTAATCTCCATGGTCATTATTCGGCTCATCTGCGGCAAACTCCTGTCCAGCACCGTGGCGGAAATGCCGGTGAGATCGCCGTACAGCACGCGGGCGTTGGAATTGTTGATGCCCTTCATGTTCACCCATTCGTTGAAAAGGTTCGTGCGGGTGCACCTGCCGTCGTCGGAGCAGGTGTAGTTCCGGCCCTTCAGCTTGATGGGCTCGCCGTTGATCTTGCATTCGGTAATCATGATGCAGTAGCCGGGGAACAGCGTTTCGCCGTTGGAAATGCCGACGGCGCTGAAGGCGGTGTTTTCGGCGTATCCCTTTTCGGTGCCGCTGAAATCGAGGGCCACGGTATACGTGCCCTGGCCCGTGATCTCCACGTCCGTCGGCACGATGCCGGGGCTGATGGAATCGGGGTTATAGGCGTCGCCGACGCTGTAGCTCAGGGCCCAGGAGCCTTCGCTGAACATGATCCAGGCGACGCAGGCGTTTTCATCCGCGGTCAGCGCGTCCTTTCGCAGCACCTTCGGCGCGGAAGCGACGGCCGCATCGACGCCTTCCTTTCCCGCCCGGGCAATATCGGCGTAATCCCGGCCCGCTTCGGAGGCGGCGTTCCTGCCCGCGTATACGGCGGCCATCTCCTCCTCCACGATCCTGTTTTCACGCCGGATAAAAAACCCGCTGCAATCCCACAGGCAGGAGGTGAAATCCAGCGCGTCGCAGCAATCCAGGAACGCCCTGTGATACGCCGGGGCGTTCTTTTTCATGACGCCGTCGCCGCCGGTCAGCGCGCCGTATTCGCCGATCACCACGCCGTAGCCCCGGCTGACGAACTTCGTCATTTTGCTCAGCGTCCTGTACATTTCATCGTAGTCCGCCGCTTTGCCCCACAAGGTCGCGCCGGCCGCGCTGGACGCGCCGCAATAGCTCCAGGGGCCGTAGTAATGTACGGAGACCATCAGCTTGTTTTGCGCGGTGTCCTTGGGCATCTGGAAGCGGCTGTCAAAGGTCTGGTCGATGTTGGTGCCGTAGCCCGCGATGAGCAGAAAGCGCTTTTCGTTGTTGCCGCCCGTTTCGCGCACGGTGTCCACAAACGCCTGGTTCACCTGATTCGTCAGGGCATAGCGCTGCTGCTCCGTCAGATAGGAAAGCACGGAATCCCGGGCATAGCAGGGGCTGTTTTCGTCGAATCTGGCCCCCAATTCCTCGTTGGCGCTTTCAAAGATCACATAGTCCGAATAATCCCGGAAATATTCCGCGATCTGCTTCCACATCCCCTTGTACGCTTCCATGGCGAAGGAAGCGGTGTCCGGGTTTTCGGAGCCGAACATGCCCCACCAGCCGCCGTCCCAATGGTCGTTGATGATGACGTACATCTCCGCGTTCCGGGCGTAATCCACGATTTGGCGAACGCGCGAAAGATACGCTTCGTTCAGGGTGCAATCCTTCATTTCAAAGGGCATATTGCTCGCGTTGGTCATCCAGGCGACGGGGATGCGGATGGTGTCAAACCCCGCCGCCTTCATGCCCAGCAGCATTTCCTGCGTGGTGACGGGCTGGCCCCAGCCGGTTTCGTAAACCAAGGGGTCGTCGGAATAATTGCCCCGCGTGCTGTCGCAGGCCTCCATGGTGTTGCCAAGGTTGATGCCGTTGCCCATGAGGCGCGTCGCCTCCACCGCGGTCAGCTCCTCCCGGATCGATCCGTCGTCCTTTCGCATGGCCTCTCCTTCGCCCATCGCCGCCGGCAGCGCGCACAGCAGCAGCGCCGCCAGAAGCAGGCTTGTGATCCTTTTGATCCTGCTCATGGAATACTCCCTTTCTATTGCGCGGCGCAAAAGCGCCTATCGAAAAATTTCGCCCCTCCCCGCGGAAGGGAAGAGGCAAAGGAAACGCGTTTGGATCATTGCGCCAGGGCCGCCTGGGCCTGCTGGGCCGCCCAGCACAGGGCCGCCTGCTCTTCGCACCAGGCCACGCAGTCCGCGTACCCGTAAGCGTTGCAGTCCTTGATCATCTGGTTCAGGTGGAAATTGAATTCGCCGTCGTTCTTGGCGTAGATGGCGCGCCAGCTGTAGGTCTTCACCGCGGTCTGGATCTGGCTCCACTTGGTATCCAGCACCTGATCGCGCTTGGCGGGGGCATAGGTGCCCGTGTCCAGCATGACCTTATAGGGGTGGTTCTCCAGATACTGCTGGGTGGAGGCCGCGCCGGCCCATTCGCACCAGGCCTGCTGGATGGGCTTTAAGTCCGCGGCGAGCACGCTCACCCAGCCCACCTTGTCCAGCGTTTCCTGCTTTTTGCTGTCGGGGTTCTGCTGGCTGGAGGTCAGGGTGGTGTTGTTGATTTGCAGCGCGCCGTCGTTGTAGGTGCCGCTCTGGGGATATTCCCTGCCGGTGCGGGGGCCTACCAGCACGGTGCCGGTCATATCGTAGGAGGGGTCCTGGCTGGTCTTCTGGCCAAGCTCGGTAAAGTACGTGCCGCCCTCTTCATCGTAATCCCAGGTCAGGCCCTTGGGGCCGTACCACATGGTCAGGCTGCCTTCGGGGGTGGCCAGGTAATCGATGATGGCAAGGCACAGTTCGGGATATTCCGCGTCCGCGCCGACCGTCCAGACCCGGTTGCCGCCGGTGAGGGACAGGCCGTAGGAAATGGGCGTGGCTTCCGTGGGCACCATGGTATACATGTATTTGCCCTGGTCCAGGTGTTCGGCGGTATTAAAGATGGCGGAGCCGGAATAGTTGAAGATGCTCCAGAAGGTGCCGCCGGCCTTCACCTTTTCGCCCATGGTGGAATAGGTCTGGGAAGCGGAATTGGGATCGAGCAGGCCTTCGCGGTACAGCTTGTTAAAGAAGCGCAGGCACTGGATGTAGAGGCCGTCTTCCTGCAGGCAGCCCTGGAATTCGCCGGTTTCGGTGCTGATGAGGCCCAGCTCAAATTCGTCCCAGCCAAAGTAGGCGGTCGCCAGGGCCTTGACGTACATGACCATGTTGCCGTCCCAGTCGGGCCAGATGGAGGTGGCGTAGGTTTCGTTGCCGTTTTCGTCGGTGGGGCAGAGCTCCTTCATCTGCTTGAACAGATCGATCATGCCGTCCAGGTCCTTGACCTCGGGGCAGCCCAATTGCTGGTACAGATCCCAGCGGATATCCCAGGTATAGAAAAAGTTTTCATGGCTGCCCGCCTTCAGGGCCACGTTATGGCCGAAGCCGTGGATCTTGGCGTCAGGGCTCTTGGCGCGGTTCGCTTCCAGGGCCATCTGGTAATTCTGCCACACATAGGGGGCGTACTCCTCGCACAGGCCGTCCTCCTCCCAGTCCAGCAGCAAGCCCTGGCTCACAGCGTCCTGATACTTATCGCCGTCCGCGCCCCAGACCACGATATCGCCCAGATTCCCGCTTTCCATGCGGGTGGCGTAGGTGCCGTCAGACTCGGGGATGATGTTGATTTTCACGTTGAACATGTCCAGCAGCAGATCGGCGCTCCAATGGGCCTGGATGCCGCTGTAGTTCGCCAGCTGGGTATACACGTTGATGGTGATGGGCTCGCCGTCGTACACGCCGATTTCTTCCAGCTTGGCGTAGATGTCCTTGTCCTCCGCGGCGGCGCTGAACGTGCCGAAGACGGACAGGATCAGCAGCAGGGCCAGCAGGGCCGACAGGGTCTTTTTCATGGGGATTCCTCCTTCATATTGTTGCGCCTTCCAGGCGGGTTTTACATGATAAAAAGAATCATGAAGAAAACACGAACAAGCTTTCCTTTCGCGCAGCACATATCGAACGCGCAGCGTATATCGAGCGCCGAAGGCGCATATTCTTGCCGATATATCCTTCGGATCCGATAGGACTTCGCCTCGAGATGCGCTTCGCGCGAGAGAAAGAATGTTTTACAAAACTGCTTTCTCATCCCTTGACCGCGCCCAGCATGATGCCCTTGACGAAGTACCGCTGCATGAAGGGGTAGACCAGCAGGATCGGGATGATGCTGACCATGGATACGGTGTACTGGATCACGCGCTGGTTCAGCATGCTCTGGGCGGCCTGTTCGCTGATGGTGCCGCCCTGGCTCATCATGGCGCCCAGGTTGCTGGAAGAATTGAGGTAAACATACAGCCGGTGCTGCAGGGTATAGAGGTCGGGCCGGTTGTTCATCAGCAGCAGCGAATCCTGGAAGGAGTTCCAGTTGCCCACCGCGCCGAAAATGGTGATGGTGGCGAGGATGGGGATGCTCAGCGGCAGGATGATCTTGAGCCACACCTTCAGCGTGGACGCCCCGTCGATCACGGCGCTTTCCTCCAGCGAGGAGGGAATGGATTCGATGTAGGTTTTCACCAGGATGATGTTGTAGGGGGCCACCATGCCGGGGATGATGTAGGCCAGGAAATTATCCGTCAGGCCCATCATCAGCATGTTCATGTACCAGGGCACCAGGCCCGCGTTAAAATACATCGTCACCACCAGGAACCGATACCAGAGGGAGCGCTTCCACATCTTCTGCTTGGTGACCAGATAGCCGGCCCAGGCGGAGGTGATCACCATCAGCGCCGTGCCCAGCACGCTTCGCGCCACCGTGACCAGCACGCTCGAGCCCAGGTCCTGCACGTTCTGCAGCGCCAGATAGTTGTTGAACTGCGCGCCCAGCACGCCCTTGCCGGCGGCGTCCTTGAGCATCGGATAGAAATTCACCCGCCCGCTGGTGACCAGATCGTTATCTGAAATGGTGTTGATCAGCAGATAATAGAAAGGGAAAATGCACACGAAGGTGAACAGGAAGAAAAAGATGATCACCGCGATATCGAAAACCCAGTCGCCCGCGCTACGCTTGATATGCAGGTTGGCGGCCTTTTCTTTCTTAGCCACGCCTTTCCCCTCCTTCTTATATGATGCTCTCGCCGCGGATGGCCTTGGAAATGCCGTTCGCCGCGAAAAGCAGGGTGATGCCGATGAGGGACTTGGAGATGCCCACCACGGTGCTCAGGGAAATGCGGTTCTGCCCGATGCCGATGTTGTATACATACAAATCGAGCACCTCGATCACGTCTTTGTTCATGGCGTTGGAAAACACCAGATACTGCTCCATGCCGTTGGAGAGGATGCCCGCGATGCTCATGAGCAGCATGACCATGTAGGTTGGCACCAGGCCCGGAATGGTAATATGCCAGATGCAGCGGAAGCGGCCGGCCCCGTCCACGCGGGCCGCCTCATACAATTGCTGATCGATGCCGGCGATCCCGGCGATATAGATGATGGCGCTCCAGCCAACGCCCTTCCACGTGCCCCACAAGAGCATTTTGAGCCACGTATGATCGGCGATCTGCAAATAGTTGGTGTTCGCGCCGGCGACGTGCATCACGTTCGTCAAAAAGCTGTTGATAAAGCCGTCCGTGGAGAAGATGCAGATGGCGATGGCGTACACCAGCACCCAGGAAATGAAGTTGGGGATGGTGGTAAAGGTCTGCACGAAGCGCTGGAATTTGGTGGAGCGCACCTCGGCCAGCAGCACGGCGAACGCGATGGGCAGCCAGGAGGTCAGGATGCCAAGGCCGCTCATAATCAGCGTGTTGCGCAGCACGCGGATCAGGTCCTTCGTGGTGGCGGGATCGGCAAAGAGGAAGCTGAACCACTTGAAGCCCACGTAGTTGTCCGCGCCGATATCGCCGCCCGGGGTATAGTCAAAGAACGCGAAGCGCCAGCCCCAGATCGGCAGATAGGCGAAAATGAAGGTGAGCAGGATCACCGGCAGCATCATCAGGAACAGCCGGTATTTTTCTTCCATCTCCATCTTGGCGGAGGGATCGGTATCCTTTTCCGCGGTGAAAAAAGCGATGGCGGCGGACAGGAAAAGGAGCGCCGCGAGCACGATGAACACCGTGAACCCGCCGGGCAGCATCATGCCGATCTTGTCCAGCTTTCCCATTTCCTCTCCGTTGGAAACCATGCGCTGATACGCCTGCCGGATCAGGAAGAGGCCGACGCCCATGATCGGCGCGCCGAGCAGGGGAAGGATCAGCCCGCGCCTGCGCATTTTGCGGTTGCCCAGGCTCATGCAGCCGCCCGCCGCGCACATGATCACGCCCAGCATGACCGTGACGCACGCGATCATCAGCAGCGTGATATCCCCCCCGCGGATCCACTGGGAGCGCAGGATGCGGCCCATGCTGTTGGTGATGGTGCCGTAGCTGACGCCGGTGGTGAACAGGCTGGCGGATTCGTTGATTTTTTCGCTGATCCGGCCCGGATTGACGGGCGGGAAAAAGATCGCCATGCCGGCGATCAGCGCGGTTGCCCGGAAAATCCACAGCGGCACGCGCCGGCCAAGCGGCAGCGTTTCCGTCGGGATCTTCCTGTTCACGGTCCTATCCACAGTGCCACACTCCTTCAATTCATGGATGCCGAGGGTGCGCAGAGAGCAGCCGCACCTTCCGGCTGTTCTCTGCGCACCCCCCAGGGGGGCGTCAGAAGCCGCCCCCCGGAGGAATGCCGTTTGATCTTACCAGCCGCTCACGGTGAACGTAATGCTCACGGTTTCGTTGGGGCCGGGCACGGTATAGACGATCGACGGAGCCGAAGCCTGGTTGTACACGTCAATGATCTTGATGAGGACGTAGGTGCCGCTCAAATCAACCTCGGTGTATTCCTGGGTCGCGCCGCTGCCGAACTTCACCTTCACATTGTCGATGGTCAGGAAGCCGTCCCGGATCAGGGCGCTGGGAATATCGGTGGAGACGAAGAGCATGTTGTAATCCTTGGTTTCGCCCATGCCCATGTCGCCGGTGGTCAGGGAGACGGAGTATTCGCCGTCGCCGGTGATCTGGGCGTCCGCGAAGGAGCCGCCGTAATCGACCGCGTTGTTATCGGCGTCCCAGCCGGTCAGGCGGCCGAAGAATTCGGGATGCTCCGCGCTGTCGCGGCCATAGTTGGCTTCGTCCCAGGCGTTGCGGAACACGTAGGTATCCTTGCCCTGCACGCCGATGTAGGCGTTGAAGCCGGCGGCCTTGAGGGCGTCCGCTTCTTCCTGGGTCAAGGGGGCGTCGTCGTCCTTGGCGATGGGCTTGCCGTAGATGAAGTTGAAGGTCACTTCCACGGTCTTGACGGAGGCAAAGGCTTCCTTATCCACGATGATGGCGGAAACGCCTTCCAGGTCGCCGTCCGCGCGGCGCGCGTCCGCGGGGATCTCGCCCACCCATTCGTTGTAGATGTTTTCGCGGGTTTCGATGCCGTTGTCGGAGGAGGTGTAGCCCTTGCCGACCTCGATGGCTTCGCCGTTGACCTTGATTTCGGTGATGTCGATGAAGTAGCCGTTGAAGGATTGTTCGCCCTTCACGATGCCCAGCGCGGTGAAGGCCAGGCCCTGGGCTTCCTCGTTGAATTCCAGGCCGACGGTATAGGTGCCGGGGCCGGTGATTTCGGCGGTGGCGGCGGTCACGGGGTATTCGTTGCCGTCCATCCAGAAGCAGTTGGCCCAGGAGGCGTCCGCGTACATGATGTAGGCGATATCCGTCACGGGCAGCAGGGAGAAGTCGATTTCAAAGGACTTGACGGAGGCGAACGCTTCCTTGTCCACGATAATGGGCGAAGCGTCGGCCACCTCGCCGTCAAAGGAGCGGGCGTCAGCGGGCACCTCGCCCACCCATTCGTTGTAGATGTTCATGCGGGTTTCCACACCGTTGTCGGAGGAGGTGTAGCCCTTTTCAAAAACGATTTCTTCGCCGTTGACGCGCAGGGCGTTGATCTTGATGTAAGCGCCGGGATAGGTCTTTTCGCCGTTCACGATGCCAAGGGCGGTGAAGGCCAGGCCCTGGGCTTCCTCGTTGAATTCCAGGCCCACGGTGTAATCGCCGAAGCCGTCGATCACGGCGGTGGCGGCGGTCACGGGGTATTCGTTGCCGTCCATCCAGAAGCAGTTGGCCCAGGAGGCGTCCGCGAACATGATGTAGGCGGTATCCAGGGGATACTGATGGAGGTTAAAATCGACTTCCACGGTCTTGACGGAGGCGAACAGCTCCTTGTCCACGATCACGGGCTTGACGCCGTCGAGGCTGCCGTCGAAGGAACGGGCGTCGGCGGGCGCTTCGTTCACCCATTCGTTGTAGATGTTCATGCGGGTTTCCACGCCGTCGTCGGAGGAGGTGTAGCCCTTTTCAAAGGCGATCTCTTCCCCGTTCACACGGATGGCCTTGAGCTCGATGGTATAGCCGGGCAGCAGGGCTTCGCCGTTCTTGATGCCAAGGGCGGTAAAGGCCAGGCCCTGGGCTTCCTCGTTGAATTCCAGGCCGATGGTGTACGCGCCGGGGCCGGTGATTTCGGCGGTGGCGGCGGTCACGGGATATTCGTTGCCGTCCAGCCAGAAGCAGTTGGCCCAGGAGGCGTCCGCGTACATCAGATACGCGATCGCAGCGTCCTCCGCCGCGGGCGCGGCTTCTTCTTCCGCGGGAGCAGCGGTTTCTTCAGCGGTCCCTCCAAAAGAGATTTCCGTGATACCGGGGATGATCTTCACTTCCGCCACGGCGGGCGCGAAGCTCATGACGCTCATCAGAAGCGCCAGGCACAGAATGGCAGCCAATGTCTTTTTCATTTCTTTTCCTCCTTGCATTTCTGGGTCAACTTGTCTATCGCTTCTGCCGTACGGCAGCAAAGCTCTGCATTCACTTTGGCGGGCCGAGGGTCTCGCCCGGCAGCATTTCGCCCGTCACCATCACCTGCCGGGGCTTGTGCGTTTCCGGGTTTTCGATGGCGTCCAGCAGCAGGGCCAGCGTTTCGCGCGCCGCGCCGGAGGCGTCCTGGCGCAGGGTGGTCAGCTTCGGATGCAGCATCTGGCCCATGCGGATGCCGTCGTAGCCGATCACGCTCACATCCTCGGGCACGCGCAGGCCCAGCTTTTCCAGCGCGCTCAGCGCGCCAAGGCAGCTGAAATCATCCGGGCAGAGGATGCAGGTGGGCGCTTCGTCCGCCTGCATGAGCGCGGTCACGATTTGGGCGCAGCTTTGGGGATCGTGGAAATGCCCGGGCCGGACGAACGCCGCGGGCGCCCGCACCCCGAGCTCCGCGCACGCCTTGTAAAACCCGCTCAGGCGTTCGCGCGTCACGGTGCCGTCCTCGCCGTGGATGCAGGCGATTTTTTCGTGCCCCATGGCCTTCGCTTCCCGCACGATGGTCTCCATGCCCGCCCGGTTATCGCACATCACGCAGTCGCAGCCTTCGTACGCATGGTCGATCACCACGGTGGGGATGCTCCCCGCGGCCAGGCGCATCACGCCCGCGGAGTTAAAATCCGCCTGCACAACAACCACGCCGTCCAGGTTGCGCCGCCGGGCCCTGTCGCTGTAATCGCCCGCGTCCTGATCGTGCATGGAGCGGCGGATGAAGGTGATGTCATAGCCCTTTTGTTCCGCGGCGGAGCGCAGGCCGTTGAGCAAAAAGCTGAAATATTCGTGATCCATCCTGTCTTCGTACAGGATGCCGATATTGTTGGATTTGCTGGTTTTCAGCGTCCGGGCGGCGGCGTTGGGGAAATAGCCCATTTCCTTGGCCTTCTGGCGGATGCAGGCGGAATTCTTGCCGCTGGGATCCGTCAGGCCGTTCAACGCCCGGGAGACCGTGGCCGCGGATACGCCGCACGCCTGCGCGATGTCCTTGAGCGTGACCATTTGAGATCCCCCTTTCGCCGCGGCGGTGTACGCCGTTCGTCTTGCAATCGTTTGCGTTTTTATTATACAATCCTATTTCTTCCTTGTCAACGGGAATATCATGTATTTTATGGTCTTTTTAATGTATTATCTGGTTATTTTTTGCAAGAGTCAGCCGGGATCGGAGCAGTCCTTCCCGCGGCGCGTTCCGCAAATTTGCAATCGTTTGTATTTTTTGCGATCCGCCGCGCGCCGCCCGCTTTCCGGTCCTTGACGCGGCCAGCATAATCCATTATAATGAAAAAACAGCGCGCGGAACGCGCGATGCGCTTCTTCCGTATGCAAGGGCGGAAAGAAAGGAAGGATCCATGTTAGCCATCATCGGCCTGGGCAATCCGGGCGAAAAATACGAGCATACCCGCCATAACGCGGGGTTTGACGTGCTGAGCATCCTGGCCGCCAAGCTGGACACGCCCATCAAAAAGCTGAAATTCCAGGGCGTGATGGGCGAAACGTTCCTCAACGGACAGAAGCTCGCGCTCATCAAGCCCCAGACGTTCATGAACCTGAGCGGGTTCACGGTATCGGACGCCATGGCCTTTTATAAGCTGGAGCCCAAGGACATGCTCCTGATCGTGGATGATATCGATCTGCCCTTCGGGCAGGTGCGCATCCGGCCCAAGGGCGGGCCCGGCACGCACAACGGCCTGCGCCACATCGTGCAGTGCACCGGCACGGGGGATTTCCCGCGCGTTCGCGTGGGCATGGGCGCGCCGCCCCCGGAATGGGATCTGGCGGATTGGGTGCTGAGCAAATTTCAGACGGAGGAGGAGCGGAAGACTGCCTATGATGCCTACGTCCTGGCCGCGGACGCCGCGCTGTGCTGGGCCGAACACGGCGTCAACGAAGCCATGAACCGCTTCAACAAACGCCATGCTGAATAAGATACTGGATCATCTGCGCGCCTCCCCTGCTTTTCGGGAGGCTTTTGACGCGCGCGAAAGCGGCGTCGCGGCGCTTTATGAGATGGCGGAGGGGCAGCGGCCTTTTTACGCCGCGCTTTTGGCCCGGGAAACGGGCAGGCCGGTGCTCTACATCGCCCCCTCCGAGGCCGCGGCCATGCGCGCGGCGGACGACTGCGCCGTGTGGCTTTCGGGCGGCGCGGCGGTCCTGCCCCCGCCGGATATCCATTTTACCCGCGGCACGGCGAGCCGCGAGAACGCGTTCCAGCGCCTGGCGGTTTTGCAGCGCGTCCGGCGCGGGGATATCCGGGTGCTCTGCGCCTGCGCCGACGCTTTGCAGACCCGCATGCTGCCGCCCCGCGCGTACGACAATAACGCCGTGCAACTGACGGCGGATTCCCGCATGGAGCCCGCCGATCTGATCGGGCGGCTGGTGAAAATGGGCTATGAACGGGTGGACATGGTGGAGGGCAAGGGCCAGTGCGCCCTGCGCGGGGCCATCGTGGACGCGTTTTCCCCCGCGGAAAACACCGCGACCCGCATTGAATTCTGGGATGACCAGGTGGATTCCATCCGCGCCTTCGATCCCACCAGCCAGCGCAGTCTGGACCAATTGACGGAGGCGGTGTTTTATCCCGCCGTCGAATGGCTGATGGAACCAGAAAACGGCAAAAAGATCCGCGCGCTGGTACGGGAGCAGATGAACCGCCTGCCGGACGGCTTATTGTCCCCCGCCCTGCCGCCGCTGCCCGAGGACGAGGAAGAAGCGCCGCCGCCCAAAAGCGCCGCCGCGCCCCGCGTGTACGCGACCGGCGTCGCCCGCCTCATGCAGGACGCGGATCAGTTGGAGGCGGGCCTCCAGCCGCCGACCCTGCCCCTGTGGGCCGGCGCGCTCGGCCTAAAAAGCGCGTTTTTGTGGGAATACATGCGATCCCCGATCTTAGTGATCGAGGAGCCGGAGCGGGTCAAGGGCCGCTGCGAGGACAGGCTTTCCGGATTCCATGAGGATTTCAAGCTGTCGCTGGAGCGGCAGGAGGCCGTGCCCGAGCAGGCCGCGCTGCTTTACGCCTGGGACGATATCCTGGCCGCGGCGGCCGCGCTGCCCGTGCATCTTGTGCAGGACCTGCTGCGGGGCCAGGGCGGCTTTCAGCCCACCCGCATCGCGCGCTTTGCCGGGGTGAACGCGCCCAAATACGTCTCCCGCTTCAAGGACCTGGCGGGCGACGTGCTGGGCTGGAACAAGGAAGGCTTCCTGACGCTGCTTCTGGCCGGCGGCGAGGCCCGGTCCAAGCGCCTTTCCAGCGCGCTTTCGGAGCTGGGCGCGCCCACGCCGCGCTGGGATGAAGCGGAGGATGCCGCGTCCGGCGGCGCGGTGATCTGGCCCCAGCCGCTCAGCCACGGCTTCGTTTTGCCCGAATGCAGATTCTGCGTGGTGGCGGACAGCGATATATTCGGCTCCGGCTATCGCAAGACCCGCCGCCGGCAAAACGCCGGAGAGCGCATCGAAGCGTTCACCGACCTCAAGGAAGGCGACTACGTTGTGCACGAGGCCCACGGCATCGGCATTTTCCGCGGCACCGTGCGGCTGCAGAGCGAAGGCACCTATCGGGATTATCTGCTCATCCAGTACCAGGGCAGCGATAAGCTCTATGTGCCCACCGATCAATTCGACCGGGTGCAGAAGTTCATCGGCGGCCAGGACAGCGCGCCGCCCCTCAATTCCCTGAGCGGAAACGATTGGGAAAAGAAAAAGAACAAGGTGAAGGCAGGCCTCAAAAAGCTGGCCTTTGATCTGGTGCGCCTGTACGCCGAGCGCCAATCCGCGCCCGGCCACGCTTTCGCCCCGGATACGCCCTGGCAGCGCGAGTTTGAGGACGCCTTCCCCTACGAGCTGACGGCGGACCAGGACAAGGCCGTGCAGGACATCAAAACCGATATGGAGCGCCCCGGCAACATGGACCGCCTGATCTGCGGCGACGTGGGCTACGGCAAAACCGAGGTGGCCCTCCGCGCCGCGATGAAGGCCGTGATGGACGGAAAGCAGGTGGCGCTCCTGGCCCCCACCACCATCCTGGCCCAGCAGCATTATTACACCATGCTGCGCCGCTTTGCCGATTTTCCCGTGCACATCGACGTGCTTTCGCGCTTCCGCAGCCCGAAGCTGCAAAAGGAAACGCTGCAAAGGACGAAGGAAGGCAAGGTGGATATCTTAGTGGGCACCCACCGGCTTTTGTCCAAGGACGTTTCCTTCAGGGACCTGGGCCTTTTGATCGTGGACGAAGAGCAGCGCTTCGGCGTCGCGCACAAGGAATCGATCAAGAACCTGAAAAAGACCGTGGACGTGCTGACGCTGTCCGCCACGCCCATCCCGCGCACGCTGCACATGTCCATGGTGGGCGTGCGGGACATGAGCCTCCTGGAAACCCCGCCGGAGGAACGCTATCCCGTGCAGACCTACGTGCTCGATTACAACGACGCCGTGATCCGGGACGCGATCCTGCGCGAATTGAACCGGCAGGGCCAGGTCTATTTCCTCTATAATCAGGTGCGCTCGATCGACGCGTTCGCCTCCCGCCTGCGCGCGCTGGTGCCCGAAGCGCGCATCGCCGTCGCGCACGGGCAGATGCGGGAAAGCCTGCTGGAGGACGTGATGCTGGATTTCTATGAGGGCAAGTTCGACGTGCTGCTCTGCTCCACCATCATCGAAAACGGCCTGGACGTGCCAAGGGCGAACACCATCATCATCTTTGACGCGGACCATTTCGGCCTGAGCCAGCTTTATCAGCTGCGCGGCCGGGTGGGCCGTTCCACGCGCGTCGCCTACGCCTATTTCACCGTGCGGCCGGATAAGATGCTTTCGGAAACCGCGCAGAAGCGCCTGTCCGCCATCCGGGAGTTCACGGCGTTCGGCTCCGGCTTCCGCATCGCCATGCGCGATCTGGAGATCCGCGGCGCGGGCAACATATTCGGGCCCGAGCAGTCCGGCCAGGTGGCCCAGGTCGGCTACGATATGTACTGCCGGCTGATCGAGGAAGCCGTTCAGGAGGCGCGCGGGACCGCCGGCAATCAGGGGCCCTTCCAGGTGGAAACCCGCGTGGAGCTCAAGGTGGACGCCTACCTGCCCGCGGATTACGTGCGCGGCGAAACCCAGCGCATGGAAATCTTCAAGCGCATCGCCCTCATCAAGACCCGCGAGGACAGGGAGGACGTGATCGAGGAAATGATCGACCGCTTCGGCGATATCCCCGAATCCGTAATGAACCTGATCGAGATCGCCCACCTGCGCGGCATTTGCGGCCGGCTCGGCGTAAGCCGCGTCAACTATACCGCGAACACCCTCGTTTTCCGCCTCGTTCCTTCCGCGGTCGCGGACCCCGCCGCCCTCTATTCCGCCCTGGAAAAAACGGATAAACGCCTCCTCCTTTCCGCCGCGAGGGAGCCCGCGCTCCTCTTCCGCGATCCCCAAAAGACGGTGGAGGAAGCGCTCCGCGCCGCCGTGCCGCTGCTGGAGCAGGTGGAAGAACAGCTCAAAGCCTCTTCCGCAATCAGCGAATAACGCCTGCGCCGTTGCCAAAAAACAGGGAAAATGCTATAATCGTACCTGCCTGGCCGCACAGAAGGAAGGAACAATACGCATGAAGAATGAACTGCGCTCCGCGCTGATCCTGTTTTTGACCGCGGCGATCTGGGGGTTCGCGATGGCTTTCCAGCGAGAGGGCAGCCGCTATTTATCGCCCTTCACGTTCAACGCCTGCCGGTTCACGCTGGGCGCGCTGGCATTGCTGCCTTTGATGCGCAGGGACAGCAAAAAGAACCGTTCGCCCATGACAAGGCGCGACGCCTTCTTGGGCGCGGCGCTGGGGTTGGTGCTGGTGCTCGCGTCGCTTTTGCAGCAGATGGCCGTCGGGGAATCGGGCGCGGGCAAGGCCGGGTTTTTGACCGCGCTGTATGTGGTGCTGGTGCCGGTGCTGGGCGAGCTGATCGGCAAAAAGACCCGGCTGTTTACCTGGCTGGCCCTGATCCTGGCGGTCCCGGCGCTGTATCTGCTGTGCGTGCCCGCGGAGGAAATCTTCACGCTGGCCGCGAGCGATCTAATGCTGATCCTTGGCAGCGTGGTCTGGGCCCTGCACATCCTGTTCACCGATCATTTCGTCAGGACGGTCCGGCCGCTCAAGCTCTGCGCCATGCAGTTTGCCTGCGGGGCCGCGGTCAATTGGGCGTTCGCGCTGATTTTTGAAGCGATCTCCCCGGAGAACCTTATGCGTGCGCTGATCCCGGTGATGTACTGCGGATTGCTGTCCACGGGCGTCGGCTACCTGTGCCAGACGATCGGGCAGCGCGGGTGCCGCCCGGCGTTCGCCGCGCTGATCCTGTCGCTGGAATCGGTGTTCTGCGTGATCGCCGGGGCGCTGATGCTGGGCGAAAGGATGGAAGCCCGGGGCTATATCGGCTGCGCGCTGATGCTGCTGGCGGTGGTATTGGCCCAGGCGGGCGATCTGCTTGTGCCCGCGAAGGAGGAAAGCCATGTTTGATTTGGATCAGGACGCCCGCGCCTTCGGTGTGACGGCGGTGGAAAACCGGTTTTTGACCGAGTACCTGCCCGCCGCCAAGGGCGATTATGTGAAGGTGTATCTGTGGGGCCTGTACGTGTGCGCGGCCGGGGACGCGGAATACGCGCTGGAAGACATGGCGCGGGATCTGATGCTCTCCGTGCCCGAAATCGAGGCCGCGCTCCGGTATTGGGAGCGCCGCGGCCTGGTGGTGCGCCTTGCCGACAATCCGCCCGCCTACCGCTTTTATTCGCCCACGCAGCGCTCCTTCAGCCCCGCCGCCCTTTCCGCCGATCCGGATTTCGTCTCGTTCTCCGAGGCCGTCTATTCCGCGTTCAGCGACCGGCGCAAGGTCAGCCCCGCGGAAATCGCCCAGGCATGGGAATGGGTGGAGGATATCGGGCTTCAGCCCGAAGCGGTGCTCATGCTGCTGCACCACTGCATGGCCCAGCGCGGCGCGCATTTTTCCTTCAAGGCGGCGGAAAAACTGGCCGTCACCATGATGGAGGCCGGGGCGAACACCCCGGAAGCCGCGGAAACCTTTTTGCAGCATAACCAGGCCGTGCATGACGGAACGAAAAAGGTACTCGCCCGGATGGGCAAGCGCCGCCTGCCCAGCGACGACGAGCTTTCGCTTTATGAAAAATGGATCGGCGAATGGGGGTTTGAGCCGCAGGCCGTCCTGGACGCCTGCCGCGAAATGACCAGCGGCGACCCGTCCTTTAAGTACCTGGACGCGATCCTGATGGGCCTCAAAACCCGCAGCGGCGCCCGCACCGGCGAGGAGGTATCGCGGCAGATGGCGGGCGAGGATACGGAAAAGCAGCGGGCGCAGGCGGTGTTCACCCGCCTTGGCGCGCGGCTGTCCGGCCCCGCCGCGGCGCTTGAATACCAGGCGCTGCTCAGGCTCCAGCCGCACGAGGTGCTGCTCATCGCCGCGGATTACTGCCGCAGGAAAAACAAGAGCCTGGAGGAAATGGAGGATGTGCTCCGGCGCTGGCAGGAAAAGGGCCTAACGACAGAGCAGGCCGTCCGCGAATACCTGGACAAGCGCCTGGGCCTGGAAAGGCTGCTGCGCGAGGTGTTCGAGGTCTGCGGCCACCGGGGCAACCCCACGGCCAAGGATCTGGAATTGTACCAGAAATGGCACGGCTGGGGCTATGACCACGAAATGATCTGCACCGCGGCGGAGCAGGCCGCGGGCGCGGAGGGCCGCAAGATCAGCTATCTGGACAAGGTGCTGGAAGCCTGGCACGACGCGGGCATCACCGACGTCTCCCAGACCCGCGCGCAAAAGGGCCCGGCGGAAAAGCGCTACGGCAAGACCGTGTCCGCCCAGCAGTACACCCAGCGGCAGTATACGGAGGAAGAATTGCTGGCGGTATCGGACGATTTGATCGAGGAGGCGAGAAGGCTGCGTGGATAACCAGGCATGGGACCGGGTGCGGGCAGAATTTGAGCGGAAGCGGGATAAGAACGCGCGCGAAGAGGCCCGGCGGCAGCGGGAGATCGGGGAAAAGCATCCCGATCTATACGCCCTGATGAAGCAGCGGCATGAAATGATCCTCTCCGCCGCCCGCGCGGGGCTGACCGGCGCGGCCCCGGAGAATGCCGAGCAGGTCATGCGCGAATATAACGAAAAGATCGCCGCGCTGCTCAGCGCGTACGGCTTCCCCAGGGATTATCTGGCGCCCGTGTGCGATTGCCCGCTGTGCGGGGATACGGGCTATGTATATGAGCAGGCCGTGCAGCGCCCCTGCGAATGCCTGCGCAAAGCGTACCTTTCCGCGCTCGGCCAGGAAGCGCGGCGGCAGACCGAAGACGGCGCTCCGTCCTTTGCCGCCTTTGACCTGGATCGCTTTCCCGCCGACGCGCCGCTGCCCGGCACGGACATCACCC
Source organism: Clostridia bacterium (assembly GCA_017541205.1). GTDB lineage: Bacteria > Bacillota > Clostridia > Christensenellales > Aristaeellaceae > RUG563. The sequence goes on from JAFXZO010000042.1 coordinate 38,155, forward strand.
AGCGGGATTACATGCGCGCCGTGCGCGGCAAATGCGAAGCGTACGCACAGGGCGTGCCCGGCGGGCCGGTCAAAACGCTGCTTTTGCACGGCGGCAGCGGCCTGGGGAAAACGTACCTGCTTCGGTGCGTGGAAAGCGCGGTCAAGGAAAAAGGCGCAGACTGCCTGTACACGACCGCCTACGACCTTTTGATGGCCCTCAAAAACGCCTATTTTTCCCGCAGCGGCGAGGACGCGCAGGTGTATTTCGACTGCCCGCTGCTTCTGATCGACGATCTGGGCATGGAGCCGCTGATCGAGGGAGTCACGGTGGAGCAGTTTTACAACCTGTTCAACGCGCGGATCACCAGGGGCCTTTATACCGCCGTGAGCACCAACCTGCCCCGCGACGAGATCCAGCGGCGCTACACCGAGCGCGTTTTATCCCGCCTGCTGGACACCCGCTCCGCCCTGGCCATTCCCTTCCAGGGAAAGGATATCCGGCTGATAAAGCCATAAACGAAAAAAACCGGGCTGGCCCCGCCGGCTGAAAGCGGGGCCTGCCCGGAAATCCATATCGTCATTGCGGCGCGCCGGCGATATACGCCGCGACCAAGTCCTCATAATTGGATGAGGTCTTTTCTATTTTGTTCTGCTCGCCGGTGAAAACATCGTAAACCACGATGTAATTGGCCTCCGTCCTGTTTGTAAAGAAAAAGCGGATATCCTCAATGCTGTGCGGCTGATATTCCGCGGGAATATTGCTGGTGTACATAAGGAAGTCTTGCGCCATCCCCGTTCCCTTCTGGAACCAGACGGCCTTGCCGGATTGGTTATACCGCTGCCGCTGTGCCGAAAGAACGCTGTCCGGAATGCCTGCGGCGCCGCCGTTTCTCTCGGGGAAGGCCTGGCCGATCGCGCTCTCCAGATAGACGTAACGGTATAAATCAATGCCGGATCTGCCGGCGCGCTTTGTTTCCCTCACCCGCCATGCTCCGGCCCCTTCCTCCGTCACATACAGATACCCGCCATCCGTGAACATGCGTATCTCCCGCTCCTGCCCGCTCTTATGCACCAGGCGGATCAGCAGGTATTCTTCGGGATCCTGGGGTGCGCTGCGCGTGTAAAGCAGATCGCTTGTTGCGATCAGATCATGAACGCCGTCATTATAAAAGATGCCGAGCAGCGAAGCCTCAAATTCGGATTCGCGGCCGCGCTGCACGCAGGTGATGGACGCTTTCTCCAGGTCGGTTTCCACAAACGGCTGGATGGCCGGGCCAAAGCTGACCTCGTCCAGCACGATCGCCACGGCGAGCGCAAGCAGCACCAGCGCGACGATCGCGGTAAGGATCCTGCGGCCTTTTTTGTTTTTTGCGTCTATTTCCTTTGTCTTCTCTTTATACTGAGCGGCAGCAATGCGCGGCACAAAAAACCAAATCAGAATATAGATCACCGGGGCTATGAAGCCCCAGGCGTCAAAAGAATCGTTGATCACGCTGATAAAACCGCGCTTGTAGATGAGCGGAATGGTCTTGCCCAGCCAGATCAGGTTCATGATCAGGAGCGCGTTCGCGATGAAGCCGCGCAGCGGATTTTTACCCTCCATGAGTGGATCCCTCCCGTATGTGTTCTGCCCGTCGGAAAAAGTATAGCATACGGCGGCGGGGGAAGCAAGGCTTCCTTTTTCGCTTCGGCGCTTACGGGCTTTCCTCTGGCATACTTTTTCCCCGCGCCTCATACCATGATGCGAGGACAACGTGAAGGAGTGTGCGGGCATGAAAAAAAGAAACTGGAAATGGAATATTCGCCGGGTGGACGTGGAACGGATGCTGATCCTGTGCGCTTCGGCGCTGGTGGTGGCCCTGGCCCTGCGCCAGAACCAGACCGTGACCACCTATCAGACCCAGACGGACATAAGCAGCCTTTCCGCGCAGGCGCAAAGCGTCCTGCTCCCCGCCGCGGAAACGCAGCCCACCGTGGTTTATTATCAGGATGGGGAAGGGTATCTGGTGCCGGTGACCAGGCAGGTGGATAAAACGGACGGCATCGCCAAGGCCACGCTTGCCCTCATGGTGCAAAGCAGCGCGAACGATCTGGCCGCGGCGAGGCTCGGCCTCAAAACGACCGTGCCCGAGGGCACGAAGTTCGATCTGGATATCCAGGACGGCAAAGCGCGGGTGGATCTGTCCAAGGAGGCGCTGTCCTGCCGGAACGCGGAGCAGGAGACCCTGATGGTGCAGTCCGTCGCCCAGGCGCTGTGCCAGTTTGATTCCGTTGACGAAGTGACGTTTTTATTCGACGGCCAAAAGCGCAGCAAGCTCACCTGGGGCACGGACGTGTCCGGCATGTTCAGCGGGCAGAATCTGAACCTGGAAAGCGTGGAGACCCTGGCCGGGGCGGGCACGGGCAGCGTGCAGTTGTATTTCCCCTCGTCCACCGGCCGCATGCTGGTGCCCGTCACCCGCACGGTGTTTTCGGACGCGGACGTGAGCACCGCGATCCTGGAATTGGTGAAGGGCCCCAAGGCGGACAGCGGCCTTTCCAAGCCCCTGCCCGACGGCTGCGGGCTGCTGGGCGTAAAGATGGAAAACGGCGTGGTCACCATTGATTTTACCAGGCAGTTCATGGACGCCGCTCAGGGGGAAAACGGCGTGCAGGCCCTGCGCGCGGTCATGTTCACCGCCGCCCAGTTTCCCGGCGTCAAGCAGGTGAAGATCACCGTGGAGGGCGAGCCCTATACCCCGCCCGAAGCCGCCATGACCACGTTCCTGAATCAGGATACGGAGATCATGACCTATTATCCCGGGGTGATCGAGATCGATTGAGCAGCAAAAAAACCGGGCCGCCCCGGTTTTCTTTTTTTATATTCAGGTTTCAGCTCTTTTTCCACACGTTGGCCGAGAACAGCAGCAAGACGGGGTAGATTTCCAGCCGGCCCGCCAGCATCAAGAAGGACAAAAGGAGCTTGGCCGGATAGGAGAAGAAGGCGAAGTTTTCGACGGGCCCCACGTGGGACAGGCCCGGGCCGACGTTGGACAGGGTGGTGAGCGTCGCGGTCAGGGCGGTGACCAGGTCGGTTTCCCGGATGGAGAGCAGCAGGGTGCCGCCCGCCAGCAGGCAGAACCAGATAAACAGGTATACGCCCACCTGGCTGAGCGTGGCTTCCTGCACGGGCTTGCCTTCAAACCGCACCACGGCGACCTTCCGGGGCTGCAGCGTGTGCTCCAGATCCCGGTAGGCGGATTTGCCCATCAGCAGCACGCGGCTCATCTTGACCCCGCCCGCCGTGGAGCCCGCGCTCGCGCCCACGCACATGAGCAGCAGCAGCACGGCGCGCGCCAAAAGCGGCCACAGATCAAAATTCGCGGTGGTAAAGCCGGTGGTGGAGGCGATGGAGGTCACCTGGAAATACGCGGTGCGCAGCGCGTCAAAGAAGCCGGGCTGGCCGGGCAGGATGGAAAAGGTGACCGCGAGGGTGGCGGCCAGCACCATGCCCAGGTAGGCCCACAATTCCTCGCTTTGCAGGATCGGCTCCTTTTCCTTGCGGTAGATATGGAAATACACCGCGAAATTGACGCCGAAGAGCATCATGAACACGGCGATGATCCATTCGATCAAGGGGCTTTGGAACGCGCCGACGCTGGCGTTATAGTTGGAAAAGCCGCCGGTGCCCGCGGTGCCGAAGGTATGGATCAGCGCGTCGTAAAGGTTCATGCCCGCCAGCAGCAGGCAGGCCGTTTCGCAAAGGCTGAGCACAAAATAGAGGGCGTAGAGCATCTTGGCGGTATCGCTCATTTTGGGCAGGAGCTTGGAAAAGGTGGGGCCGGGGCTTTCCGCGCGCGCCAGGTGGCTGGTGCGGCCGGAGAGGCGGGGCAGCACGGCCAGCGTGAACACCAATACGCCCATGCCGCCGATCCAGTGGGTGAAGGAGCGCCAGAACAGGATGCCCCGGGGCAGATGCTCGATCTCGGTCAGGATGGTGGAGCCGGTGGTGGTAAAGCCGCTCACGGCTTCAAAGTACGCGTCCACGATGTGGGGGATGGCCCCGGAAAAGACGGCGGGCAGCGCGCCGAAAAAGGAGAGGATCACCCAGCTCAAGCCGGCGACCGCCATGCCGTCCTTGGCGCTCAGGTCATCCCGCTTGGGTTTGAGCAGAAAGCCGAGCAGCGCGCCGCAGGCCGCCGTGATCAGGATGGTGTATACGAACGCCAGCGTGTCCCCCTCCCGCACGATCAGCGACACCGCGAGCGAGGGCGCCATGAGCGCCGCCTCCATCATCAGCAGCCGTCCCAGCAGCCGGAAAACCAGTTTATAATTCAAAAGCTTCAGCCTTCTTTCCCTTGCACCGCATCATAATCAATTATTTTCTCATTTCATCATAGATTTCATATAAAATAATACAGGTTTCTCGGAAGGGGGCCTGGGGGAAACCGCTCTTTGACTTTCAAAGAGCGGTTTCCCCCAGCGTCTCCCCATACCTCTTTACCGGAACACTTGCCTGAGCGCGCTCAGGCCCGGGCGGCGGCTGATGACCACCACATAATCCCCGACCTCGATGGTATCGTTGCCGAACGGCACCTTGACCTGCCCATCCCGCACGATGACGGCGATCAGGGCGTCCGGGATGATCTGCAAATCTTTGAGGGGGATATGGATGAAGGTATCGCCCGACTGGGCGATAAATTCCAGCGCCTCGGCCTGGCCGTCCATGAGCCGGTACATGCGCTCGACCGCGGCGAAGGAACGGCTGGAGCGGGAGCGCACCACGCGCAGGATATCGTTGCAGGCGACGGCCATGGTGCTGATGATGCTGTCCAGGCCCATTTCGTGCATGATGGCGGAATAGGTATCCCGCGTGGATTTGACGATGACCTTTTTGACCTTGCGCTGCGTGGCGTAGAAGCCGGCCATCAGGTTTTCCTCGTCCCGGTCGGAGAGGGTGACGAACGCGTGGGTATCAGCCAGGCCCTCGCTTTCCAACAGCTCCTGGTCCGTCCCGTCGCCCTGGATGATGGTGGCCCCGGGCAGCATTTCGGAAAACTGCCGCGCCTTATCGGGCTTCACTTCGATGATGGAGACCTTCATGCGCATGTTGAGCAGCATGGAGGCCAGATAATACGCGATGCGGCTGCCGCCCATGAGCATGACGGAGCGGATGGTGCTCATGCCTTTGCCCAGGGCGGAAAAGAAGCGCGTGATGGTCTGCACGTCGGAGACCACGTGTACGCGGTCCCCGGCCTGGATCACAAAATCGCCCTTGGGAATGATGATCTCATCGCGCCTTTCCACCGCGCAGAACAGCACCTGCGGCATCTGCCGGTTTTTGCGGTACATTTCTTTGAGCGGGATGCCCACCACCGGGTCGTCCTCGCTGGCGCGGAAATCCACCATTTCCACGCGGCCGCGGGCGAAGGTTTCGATGCCCCCGGCAAAGGGAAAGCGCAGCATACGGCTGATTTCGCGGGCCGTCGCGCGCTCCGGGTTGATGGCGTAATCGATGGACAGTTCCTTTTGCAGGAAGGACATGGAGGGCAGATATTCCGGGTCGCGGATGCGGGCGATGGTATACTGCGCGCCCAGGCGTTTGGCGGTCAGGCAGGAAAGCATGTTCACTTCGTCGCTCATCGTGACCGCGATCACGATATCCGCGTGCGCCGCGTCCGCCTCCTTCAGGGTATCCACGCTGATGCCGCTGCCCTTGATGAACATGGCGTCCAGCGTGTCCATGCTCTTTTGGATCACCGCTTCGCTGCGGTCGATCATGGTCACGTTGTGCCCTTCCTGGATCAAGCGCAGGGCCAGGGTATTGCCCAGCTTGCCGCCGCCCACAATAATGATCTGCATAGCGCCCTCCGATCGTTTGTTTCTTGGGTTCCTTCTATTATAGCAGGGTATCGGGCGTTTGAAAAGAACAAAATCCGCTTTGACAAATAATACTGTATCTATTCAAAAATCTTGAATGATAAATGTGAGGGGAGATTCTACCCGCCTGCGGTGGGCGCAAGCGAACGCGGCTCTCCACTGACGTTCCGCTGGCTCAGAATGACATAGCCCCAGCATGTCATCCTGAACGGGCGTGGAGCGAAAGGGCCGAAGCGCCCGGAAAATGACTCGGTGAATCATTTTCAGCGCAGGCCGGGCGGCAGCCCTGTCCTGAACGCCCAGTGAAGGATCTCCCCCCGATCTATTTCATTCAATCGTGTTAGAAGATAAAGAGTATAATAAGAAGATACGAATAGGATTCAACAAAGCGGATAGGGCGGGATAACGAACTTTTTTGAATTTTCCTCTTTACAAGCCGTCGGGTTTGTGTTATACTACGTCTTGCTTGCGGGGCATTAGCGCAGTTGGTAGCGCACAACACTGGCAGTGTTGGGGTCAGGAGTTCGAGTCTCCTATGCTCCATTGAAGCCTGAAATCGTTGTAAATCAACGGTTCCGGGCTTTTTCTTTTGTCTGTTTTTCTGATCGTTTTTTCATCGAATAACCTACAAAATAACCTAACCAGAAAAAAACCCCCTGCTGACAGGGGGAAAAATAAAATCTAAACGCTTCACACGAATCACATTTAACGCACAAAACCCGGAAAGCCCAGTATTTTCAACGGGTCATTTGTGTATTCGCCTCACACAAAACCCCGCACGAATCACACAAAACTCCAAACGGTCAAATGAAGCTCGCCATCTGCTCCATGCCGCGCTCCATGCTTTGCTGGTCAGCATGGCAGTATGTCCGGTAAGTGAATGCTGTGTCGGCATGACCGAGAATGCGCGAGAGGGAAGCAATATCGGGGTTATTTTGTACCCAGTTCGTGGCGAATGTGTGCCGGGTGGTGTGGATGCCGCGGCGGGGTATGCCTGCCTTATCGCACAGGTCGCGAAAAGCCCGGGCGATATTGTGCCTGTCTGCCGGCTTCCCCAAGGAGTTTGCGAAGATGTAGCAGTTTGCTTTGCCGGGATCCTCTCCTGCCCAGGCTGAACCGGCTTTCAATCGCTGTTCCATCTGGGCGCGGCGCTGATCTTCCAAGATGGCTTTGACCGAATTGGGCAGAGGGATCACTCTTTTCCCTGCTGCGGTCTTTGGAAGCGTTTCAACGTTGATATATCCATCTGCCTGCCAATCTTTGATGGTCATATTGATCCGGGCAACGTGCAGCCCGTCCGCTTGCACATCCTTCCATTTGAGGCCGCACAATTCCGAGACCCGCATTCCGGTTCCCAGCAAAAAACGAATGGCGCGTCCGTGGGTGGTGGCCGGTATGTGCTGGAGGACTTTTTGTTGTTCCTCGGCGGTCAGGTACTTGATTTCAGGCTTTTCCATTGACGGCAAGATGACAGCGTTGACGGGGTTGCTGTGAATCTTCTTCACTTTCACTGCCTGGGACAGCGCTTGTTTCAGGGTTTTGATATGCCGATGGATAGTGGAGGGGGCCAGTCCTCTTTTCTGCATGACGCGGACAACGCTTTGCGCATGGTCGGTGGTCAGCTTTTGAAGGGGAATCTTCCCGATTGTCGGCTTCAAGTAAGCATTGATGCCTTGGCGAGTGGTGGCCTGCGAAGACTGCTTGGAGCCGACGCAATAGTAGTTTTGAAACCAGAAATCTAACCAGTCGCCTGTTAAAATTTTATCAATCCGAACGTAAACGCCGCCCTGGATTGCGGCCTTGATTGCGTCCAGCTTCTTTTTGCATTCCTCCTGTGAGGCCCCATACACAGCTCTTTGTTTGTGATCGACGGGATCAATGTACCTGCCGCGCCAACCTTCTTTGTACCGGGTGATACTGCCGTCACCGTTTGGACGTTTGCTCATTTGTCACCCCTCCTTTTTCTCCTGTTCGTCAATCAGCCGTCCTTCTGAACGTAGCTTTTCTATGGCTTCGGCGGTTCGCCGTTCTGCTGGAGGATATGCCTGTAATGGTGCTTTGTTGCCCGTCCTGATTGCCTCCAGCGTATGCAGCAATCGAATGCCTAAAGATGCTGCAAAACTGTCCGGCGACATTTCCACCGTATAGAAACCATCGACGGGGGAGCAAGTTGCTTCATAGTATCCGCGTTCGTCGGATTGAACCAACAGCAGCGAGGACAGCACGTTCAGAAACGACGTGGAGGAAAGAGCTTTGCTCAATGCGGCGGTTTTCAGCCCTGTTGGATCGTCACCATGGAATGCCTGCAGGGCTTCGACGGCCGCGTCTGATAAGCCTGTTGCCGCGTGGATTTCGGTATTATTTGGCTGTATTCCTTTGGTTATCCAGTCCGTTGTTGTCCTGAATATTTCAGCCATCCGGATTATGTCCTGCGCCTTTGCTTCGCGTTCACCACCTTCGATCTTTGCTATTTTTTCCCTGCTTACGCCTATGCTGTCTGCCAATTCCTGCTGGCTTATTTCTGCTCGCTCCCTTAGTTCTTTGATCCTGCCCCCGATAGATTTGTCACACGTAGCCATGAAATGCCCCCCTTCGACCATTTGTGTACCAGAATATTGACTTTGGTACACAAAATGCATATAATTAGATTGTACCAGAACAGCACATGCGGTACAAGATTATTGTAGATGAAAAAACCAGAAAAGTCAAGGAGGAGTCTTAAGATGCCGGAGAAACAGGAAAGCAAAGCGTGCATGGACGTAAGGGAAATGGCCGACTACCTGGGTATCTCGATCGCGAGTGCATATGCCCTCTGCCGGAAACCGGATTTTCCCGTCGTGCGTGTGTCTCCACGGCGGCTTGTTGTTCCCGTCGAAGGTTTGCGGGAGTGGATGGCGCGCAACTACGGGGTGTAAACCTGACGGCGTTGGAGGATGGATCAATGAACGAACCTAAAAGCGGGAGTGTGTTTCTGGCCGCGCGTGGGGTTTCCGCGGCTGACATTGCAAGGCGTGCCGGGATCAAGCTACAGCGGCACGGAGGGCGCGAATGGGCGTGCTGTCCTTTCCATCAAGAGAAAACAGCCTCCTGTATGTTCGATGATAACGGCCTCTTTTACTGTTTCGGCTGCCATGCGCACGGGGATGCAATCGACTTTTATTCCCGCCTATTCAAGACGGACAAGTTGACGGCGGCCCGGGCGTTGGCAGGAAATCAAACGATACCAAGGCGCACAGAAACGGGTAAGAAGTCAAGGCCGTCATTCCTTGCTGATCCCGACGATCAAGGCTATACCTGGGATGATCTTTGTGCAATCCGCAACGCTGCGCAGGCCGCCATGGATACAGGCGACCCGAATTCTCCGGAGTTCTGGGAGATGCTGGCTTTCCGTGCCGATGCAGACGGCAGACTGGACAACCTGCTCGCTGGACAGATCGAAGGGGGCGGAGGCCGATGACTGTTATAAGCCAGCTTGCAGCTGCCACCGGGCAAGCGGAAAACAATCAGACATGGCCGGAGCTACCGGACGGGGCGCAGGCTGTTCCAGACTTTCCGGCGCAAGTGCTGCCGGACGATCTGCGATTACTCATCCGAAGTATTGCAAAGGCGCACCAGGTATCGGAAGGGATGGCGGCGGCGTTCGCCCTGGGTGTGGCATCCGCGGCGATTGTAGGGCGGGTGGAGATTCAGCCGAAAGCCGGAAACCCTGGATACACGGAACCGGGGCAAATTTATGTTCTTTGCCAGGGCGAAAGCGGCGAGCGAAAAACGCCTGTTTTACGGTCATTGAAAGCGCCGCTGGAAAGCTGGCTGGATGAACAGCGGGCAGCAATCCAGGCAAGCAATCGACACACTAAGAACAGGATCGAGGCGACGAAAGCAGCGGCAAAAAGGGAGAAAGACCCAGCCAAAGCTGCCGCACTGCTGGACGAAGTGGACGACCTGGAAGCGAAGCTTCAGCCGGATCCGGAATATATGCAGGCAGATTTAACGGTGGAGAGCGTAACAAAGGCAATGGCCGATCACGGCGGGCGGGCTGTCGTTCTGGCCGACGAGGCGGATTTTCTATCCGTACTGGCCGGGAATGCGTACAGCCGAGAGGGTGCGAGCGTCAATCTGGGCGCTGTCCTGTCTGGCTACACGAATGAAGGGTTTCACGGTCAGCGCGTGGGACGCGGAGAATGGCACATTCCCAGAGCTTCCTTGGCGTTCTGCCTTGGCGTGCAGCCTGGATTACTGCGAAAATTCATGAGCGATTCTTTCGGCGCTGATCGCGGCCTCCACGCGCGATTTTTGTTTTTCCTGCCGCGAAGCATGATTGGGAAGCGGTCAAACAAGGACGAGGCTGTTCCGTCCTCTGTTTCGGATTGGTGGGACAAAACGATTCGACGGCTGGCAGGGATTGCCCGCGAAGGGGTGCCGCTTCGGATTCGCTTCGATACCTACGCAGAGGCCGCATATAGAGTTTTCTTTGATCAGATCGAAAAGCGCCTGGTCGGCGATCTGGGCGGCGATATGAAAGGCTGGGGCGGAAAGATGGTCGGGAATACGGTGCGCGTGGCGGGCATTCTGGCCTTGCTGGATGGCGCAGAAGAAGTGCGGCGGGTGCATTGGGACGCGGCGGAGGTTATCGCTAAAAACTACCTGATTCCCTGCGCCGTCAGCCTGTACCGTGGCGACGATCCTTCTTTGTCGGAGAATACGCGAAAGCTGCTCTCTATTATCCGTGACCTGGATTCATTCAGCGAGACGGATTTGTGGCGGGAAAAGGGTCGGTATAGCAGATTGAAAAAAGATGGTTACGGTCTTGCCTTGCTTGATTTGTGCGAGCATGGATATATCCGCCAGGCTGCGCGCCAACCGGTTTATTGCGGAACAGGCCGTAAACCGTCCCCAATTTGGGAGGTAAACCCAGCGCTGCACGGACAAAAGAAGACGGTCGGCCAGGTGATAGAGCTATGAGCAAGATGCTGGAATTGGAGCGCATGGGCTACCGCTTCAGGCTGGAGGGTAACCGGGTACTGGCTGAATGCTTCGGAACGCCGCCGGCGGAGGCCGCCGCGCTGCTGGCTGGCCTGGACAGAGAGGAAGTCAAGCTCCTCCTGGATGCTCGTGCTGCTGGCTTCTCTGTGGCTCCTGACGGCGTTCTGTGGGTGGCCGGTGCGGATGACATTTTGCAGGCAGGAAGAGAGCTAAAGGCGGCGCTGGATGCTGGGGAGTTATTTTCCGTAAATGTGATCTACCATAAAAAAACAGGCATAGCGGAATTTCGTTTCCGGCCAGCGGGATGGTTGCAGCACCAATAAAAAACCGGGGATTTCTCCCCGGCTGATTGTTAGCCTCTGTAGCGTCCGTCTGAAACATATAGGCGGTTAAGGAAGGCCAGCACCCAGCGAAGCGCCTTTTCTCCCAAGTCATGCTCAATCTTGTCAAGATACCAGTTGATTTGTTCCCGCACGTTCAAGGTCTTTTCCTCCCTTCGTATTGACTGAATCGGGAGCAGGGGTTATAATATCCCTGCCCCCACTTTGTTGGGTTCGCCCTGGATGCTGCCGCGTCTCATTTCGTCAGCGTCCGGGGTTTTAATTTACCGTGAAGCGGCTTGTCCTGGTGCTGATTGTGTACAGCGCATAGGTGGCAGGATCGGCGGCTTTCAGTGCCTTAGAATCGAACCGGCTGCTTTCCACCACTTTCCAAGAGGCTTTCCAGCCGTTCCCGGTCAAGGTTTCTTCGCCCCTGTTCACCATTTCGGCCTTGATCGTGTCTTTGATCGCTTCCACTTCTGCGGTCAATCGCTCGATCTCGCTTTGCAGCTCCCGCAAGGTCGTTACCCTGCTGTCAAGTTCCTGTGTGCTCATTGTTCTTTCCTCCTTATGCTATCCGTTCTACCTGGTGCGCCGCGAAGAAATGAGAGAGTTTCAGGAAGCAATGTCCTTCCTCCTGGGCTTCTTCCTCGGTCTGGTTCGGTTTCTTCCGGCTGGTGTA
>JAFXZO010000043.1 GCA_017541205.1 Clostridia bacterium
CCGGCGCCATGACCACCAACATCAACCTGCCCTTCATCACCGCCGACGCCACCGGCCCCAAGCATCTGGACATGACCCTCACCCGCGCCAAGTTCAACGAGCTGACCGGCGATCTGGTCGAAAAGACCATCGGGCCCATGAACGCGGCCCTGAAGGACGCGGGCCTCACCTCCGCGCAGATCGATAAGGTCATCCTGGTCGGCGGCTCCACCCGTATCCCCGCCGTGCAGGACGCCGTCAAGAAGGTCACCGGCAAGGAGCCCTTCAAGGGCATCAACCCCGATGAATGCGTCGCCATCGGTGCGGCCATCCAGGCGGGCGTCTTGGGCGGCGAGGTCAAGGACGTGCTGCTGCTGGACGTGACGCCGCTTAGCCTGGGCCTTGAAACCGAGGGCCACATCTTCACCAAGCTGATCGAACGCAACACCACCATCCCCACCCAGAAATCCCAGGTGTTCTCCACCGCCGCGGACGGCCAGACCACGGTTGAGATCCACGTGCTGCAGGGCGAACGCCCCATGGCTTACGACAACAAGACCCTGGGCCGCTTCCAGCTGACCGGCATCCCCTCCGCGCCCCGCGGCGTGCCGCAGATCGAAGTCACCTTCAACATCGACCGCAACGGCATCGTGAACGTATCCGCCAAGGACCTTGGCACCGGCAACGAGCAGAAGGTCACCATCACCGCGTCCACCAACATGACCGAGGAAGAGATCCAGGCGCGCGTCAAGGAAGCCGAGCAGTTCGCCGAGGCCGATAAGCAGAAGAAGGACGAAATCGAAACCCTGAACCGCGCCGATTCCCTCATCTATGAGATGGAAAAGCAGCTCAAGGACAACGGCGATAAGCTCTCCGAAGAGGATAAGAACACCGTCCAGAGCGAAATCGATTCCTTCAAGAAGGTGCGCGAGGGCAATAACGTTTCCGAAATCAAGAACGCCATGGACGCCCTCACCCAGAAGGTCTACGCCATCTTCGGCAAGCTCTATCAGCAGCAGGGCGGCCAGCCCGGCCCCGATATGGGCCAGCAGGGCCCCCAGGCCGGCACCCAGAACGCCGACGGCTCCTTCAATGCCGACGGCAGCGTGCAGTAAGGCGGAGTAAAAGGAACGGGGAGATACTGGGGAAAACCATTCTTTGGAAGCCAAAGAACGGTTTTCCCCAGACCCCTTTCCAAGAAAGCGATTTATTTGGATATTGATACTGTGAGTTGATGGAATATGGCAACAAAGAGAGATTACTATGAGGTCTTGGGCGTGCCCAAGAACGCCTCCGCCGACGATATCAAAAAGGCGTACCGCAAATTGGCCAAGGAATGCCACCCGGACCTGCATCCCAACGATAAGCAGGCCGAGGAGCGCTTTAAGGAATTGAACGAGGCCAACGAAGTCCTGTCCGATCCGGATAAGCGCGCGCGGTATGACCAGTTCGGCTTCGACGGGCCCCAGGCGGGCTTTGGCGGCGGCACGGGCGGCTTTGATTTCAGCGGCTTTGGCGGCATGGGCGATATTTTCGACCAGCTCTTTGGCGGCGGAATGGGCGCGAGCGCGGCCCAGCGCAGGAACGCCCCCACGCAGGGCAACGATCTGCGCTATGACCTGCGCATCTCCTTTGAGGAGGCCGCCTTCGGCTGCGAAAAATCCTTTGAGTTCACGCGGAACGAAACCTGCGATACCTGCCATGGCTCCGGCGCCAAGCCCGGCACCCAGCCCAAAACCTGCCCGACCTGCAAGGGCACGGGCCAGGTGCGCGTGTCCGGCGGCTTCATGGTCACGGTGCGCACCTGCTCCACCTGCGGCGGCACCGGCAAGGTCGTCACGGATAAATGCGCGGCCTGCGCAGGAACCGGCAGGCTCCGCCGTCGGCGCACGGCCTCGGTCAAGGTGCCCGCGGGCATCGATAACGGCCAGACCATCGTCATGAACGGCCAGGGCGAGCCGGGCCGCAACGGCGGGCCGAACGGCGATCTCTATATCCAGATCACCGTGCGCCCCCACAAGCTCTTTAAGCGCGACGGCACCAACCTGCATCTGGACCTGCCCATCTCCTTCACCCAGGCGGCCCTGGGCGCGGATATCGAGGTGCCCACCCTGGGCGGCGGAAAAACCACCGTGCACATCCCCGAGGGCACGCAGAACGATACCGAGCTGCGCGTCAAGGGCCAGGGCATCCAGCAGCTTCGCAGCACCTACCGCGGCGATCTCATTCTCCACATCCGCGTCGAGATCCCCCGCCGCATGAGCGAACGCCAGAAAGAGCTGCTTCGCCAGTTCGAGGACGCCTCCACCGGCAAGGAATACGAGACCCGCAAATCGTTCCTGGATAAGGTCAAGGATTTGTTTAACGGCTGATTTATCCATTGGTTTTATTGCAAATAGGCTGATTTCCTTTCCGAAAACAGGCTTTCTCGGAAAGGGGTCTGGGGGAAACCGTTCTTTGGCTTCCAAAGAGCGGTTTCCCCCAGTTTCTATTTAGCCCGTCCTCCGCATATCCTGAACAGAAGCGGAGGGATGCGCGTGGAAAAAACGAAAAAGGAAAGCCTGAAGAACCAGGCTTTGCTGACGGCGGGGAGCGGGGCCCTGGTGCGGGCGCTGGGCTTTGGGCTCCGGCTGCTGCTCTCGCGCGCGCTCGGCGCGGAGGCGCTGGGCGTAATGGAGCTCGCCTCCGGAGTGCATCTGCTGGCCCTCGCCCCGGCGGCGGCGGGCCTGCCAAGCGCCGTGAGCCGCCTGACGGCGCGGGCGGAGAGCGAGACGGAAAAGAGGATGATCCTTTCCGCTGGGCGGCGGATGGCGCTCAAAATGGGCCTGCTGCTGTCCCCGCTGCTGTTGCTCCTGTCCCCTTTGATCGCGCGTCTGCTGGGCGATCAGCGCACCCTGCCTTCCCTGTATCTGTTTGCGCCGTGCGTGCTGACGGTGGGCCTTAGCAGCGTCTATGACGGCGCGAGCTTTGGCCGGGGGCGCGCGCTGTATCCGGCGCTCAGCGAAGGCGCGGAGCAGCTCGTGCGGCTGCTGACCGTGGGCGGGCTGCTGTTTTTGATCCCCCGGCTCACGGTGGCGTACCGCGCGGCCTTGCCCGCGTTCGCGTCCACGGTGGGCGAGGCGGCGGGCCTTCTGGTGATCCTGCTTTTATCCGGTAAAACGCCCGCTTTCCGGAAAAACGCGGAAACCCGGAAGATCCGAAAAACGCTGTTTCGCCTGTCCCTGCCGCTGCTGCTCAACCGTTTGAGCCACACGGCCCTGCATTCGCTGAACAACGTGGTCATTCCGCTTCGGCTGATGGCGGGGGGCCTCACCCGGGGCGAGGCGATGAGCCGCCTTGGCATGCTGGGCGGCATGGTGATGCCGCTGATGTTCCTGCCGGGGCTGCTGTCCGGCGCGCTTTCGGTGGTCGGCTGCCCGGCCATCGCAAGCTGCAAAACAAGAAAAGCGGAAAACCGCCTGGCTTTCCGCTTGATCTCCTGCGCGCTGGGAACGGGGCTGCTTTGCGCCGCGGGCCTGTACGCGCTGGCGCCCGTTTTGTCCGCGCGGCTGTACCGCTTGCCGGAATTGGCCGATCTAATGCGCGCCGCGTGTCCGCTCGCGCTGATCCTGCCCGTGCAGCAGACGGTGAACGGCCTGTTGACCGGCCTGGGCCTGCAAAAGCGGTCGCTCATGGCGGGCCTGCTCGGCGCGGGGGCGGCGCTGCTGTGCACCTGGCAATGGACGGCTGCTTTCGGCATCCGGGGCAGCGCTTACGCCGGCATGACGGGCCACGCGCTGACGCTGGCCTGCGAAATGATCGTCCTGTACCTGCGTTAATTCCATTCCGGCACGGCCCGCCACGCTTCCTGGAGCCTGTCCTCCAGGGAGAAGAAAGCCGCGTCCGCCTGATACGGCTTGCCTTCCTCGGCCGCGTGCGCCAAGAGCAGCGCGTCGAATTCTTTATCCAGCGCATAGAACGTTTCCATTTCCTCCGACGCCGCGGGGATCTCGTCGCCCCGCTTCCAGATGGTCACATAATCGTCCGGCTTGCCCTGGCGGATCTCCTGGAGCGCGTCCAGCTCGCTTGCCGCAAATAAACCCAAGCACGCTTTGTCCTTCATGTCAGGGTATGTTTCATGGATCGGCGCCGTGGTGTAATAGCAATACAGGATCCTTTCCCCGCCGGCCAGCACTTCGTCGATGTTGGACGATCTGGAGCTGAGCCCCGCGACCGATTCCGAATTGATGACGATCCTGCCATCCCGGAGCCGGACCAGGCGCAGCGCGTACTGATCGTTTTTCACCAGCACGGTCGTGCGGTTGTACAGCCGGTCATAGGCCAGCGCCCCTCCGAACACGGCGGCAAGGCAGACCGCGAAGGCCAGGCAGCATGCGGCGATACGCCGCCTGAGCTTCTTTTTCCGAACGGCCTTCAAGGCGTCCATCAGGTTTTTCTGTTCTTCCTCAAACGCCTGCCGCGTATCGCCGGGCAGCTCCGCCTTCATGGCGTCGTACTGCTTCCTGCATTCCGCGCAGGTCTCGATATGGCGCTCCACCAGCGCCCGGCTCCCGTCGCTTCCCACCCGGTCCAGCACCAGGGGCATCAGATCCAGGACGACGCCGCAATCATTTTTCTTCATTTTCTTTTTCCTCCATAGCGCTCCGCAGCATTTGCCGGGCGCGGTAATAGGCAACGCGCGACCAAGCCTCGCTTTTGCCGAATAAATCGGCGATCTGCGCATGGCTCAGGTCGCAGAACGTACGCAGGGTGAACACCTCGCGGTACGGCTCGTCCAATACGTGCAGCAGCCTGTGCGCGGCCATCGCCTGGTCTTTCCGGCAAAGCTGCTCGGTAAAATCCTCCGGCGCGGGCAGGGCGTCCTCCAGCGGCTGCGCCGGCCTGGAGGCGCGCAGCGCGTCGCAATACAGGTGCTTGGCGATGCCGCACAGCCAGGTATACACGCTGCTTTTTCCCTCAAACCGGTTGATATGCCTGACTGCCTGATAAAACGTCTCCTGCGTCAGCTCCTGCGCAAGCTCGCGGTTTTGGCAAAGCCGCGTCAGATAGGCAAGGACCATCCCGCCGTATTGGCGATAAATGCGCTCCATGTCGTCCGTCGTGTTCCCCTCCTTTCCGTATCCTTTGAAAGCTGCTTTCACTTTATTTGTCGCGGCGAAAGAAAAAACGTTACAGCGGTTTGAAAAAAATCAAAAAGCCGTCAAGGAATGATTTTGCCTGACGGCTTTCCGGCAACGGGCAATCGATATTTGTCCTTCTTCCCTTCCTTGCGCTCGGAGAATGATACTTTCAAAATATATAAGGATTTCTTGGAAAGGGGTTCGGGAGAAACCTTACCTTACGCTTCCACCAGCTTTTTCAGCGCTTCCACCATGGTTTCCATTTCCTGCACGCAGGCGTATTCAAAGATCCCGTGGCCGTTATAGCCGCCGGTGCCGAGATTGGGGCAGACCAGGCCCATGAAGGACAGGCGCGCGCCGTCGGTGCCGCCGCGGATCGGCGCGCTGACGGGCTCCAGGCCGACCGCCTTCAGGGCGTTAAACGCGCGGTCCACCACCTCGGGCTTTTGCTGCACCATCACCTTCATGTTGCTGTAGCTGTCCTTAAGGGTCAGGTCAAAGGCGCCTTCGCCGTATTTTTCGTTCAGATAACCGGCAATTTTCCGCATCCGGTCCTTCCGCTGTGCGAACTTTTCCGCGTCGTGGTCGCGGATGATATAGCGGAGAACGGCCTGCTGTTCTTCGCCGGATAAAGAGCACAGGTGATAAAATCCTTCGTATTTTTCCGTGCATTCGGGGATCTCGTTCGCCGGCAGCATGGAATGGAATTCGATCGCCATGCGCAGCGCGTTGCGCATTTTGTTTTTCGCGCTGCCCGGATGGATGGAAAACCCGTGCACCACGATGCGCGCGGCGGCGGCGTTAAAGTTTTCGTATGAAACGCCCTCGGGCCGGCCGCCGTCCACGGTGTAAGCGAAATCTGCGCCAAAGTCCGGGATGTTGAATTTATCCGCGCCGCGGCCGATCTCTTCGTCCGGCGTAAAGCCCACGCAGATTTTGCCGTGCTTGAATTCCGGATGGCGGAGCGCATATTCGCACATCGTCAGGATCTCCGCGACGCCCGCCTTGTCGTCCGCGCCGAGCAGGGTCGTTCCGTCGGTCACGATCAGATCCTTGCCCGCGTGGCCCAAAAGCGAGGGAAACTCCTTTTCCCGCATCACGATGCCCTGCGCTTCGTTGAGCACGATGTCCCCGCCCTCATAGCGGAACACCCGCGGATGGATCGGCCCGCCGGGCACCGCGTCCACTGTGTCCATGTGCGCGATCAGCCCGATCGCCGGCGCGCCGTCCGTGTTCGCGGGGATCTCGCCGTACAGATAACAGTTTTCATCCAGCCGCACCCGGCTTATGCCCAGCGCTTCCATTTCCTTTTTCAGGTCTTTCGCAAGCGCCCATTGCCGCTCGGTGGACGGGCAGGCCTGGCTGCTTTCGTCGCTGGTCGTGTCAAAGCTGATATAATGCAAAAATCTTTCCAATACGGTCATGACGCAATCGCTCCTTTTGTCCGTTTTCGTATAGTATAGCGAGTTTTCCCCTGCATTGCAAGCGACGGCGGCAGGAATCCGCCTGTCCGGCAGAGAAAAAATGAAAAACACCGCTTGACAAAATTAAAAATAGTATATAATATAGTATTGAAAACCAAATGAAAAAAATAAAAAAAGCCGGATGAACCGGCAAAGGAGCAATAATGGAAGGAATAAAAAGAAAAGACCGCGTCTGCGCGCCGAGATACACGCTGGGGGAAGAATTGGTGAACGCGATTTCCCACGGCATCGGCGCGGCGCTGAGCGTGGCGGCGCTGGTCGTGATGCTGCTTCGGGCGCGCGGGCCGATGGCGGTCAGCGCGGTTTCGGTATTCGGCGCGGCGATGATCGTCCTGTATACGATTTCCTGCGTTTACCATAGCCTTTCGCCCCGGATCAGGGGCAAGAGGGTGCTGCGGGTGCTGGACCATTGCAGCGTGTTTTTCCTGGTGCTGGGCACGTATGTGCCGGTTTCGCTGCTGGGGGTTTCCGGCGCGCGGGGCTGGGCGCTGCTGGGGGTGGTGTTCGCGTTTGCGGCGGCGGGCATTGCGCTGAACGCCGTGAGCATCGAAAAATGCAAGATCATAAGCGTCGTATGCCACCTGATCTGCGGCTGGTCGATCCTGGCGGGCATTCCGCAGCTGATGACGAGGGTCGGGCCCGCGGGCGTCCGCTGGCTGCTCGCCGGCGGCGTGCTGTATACGCTCGGGGCTGTATTATACGGCCTCGGCGCGAAAAAGCGCTATATCCATTCCGCGTTCCATTTTTTCTGCCTGCTGGGCACGTATTGCCATTTCTGGTGCGTGTACCGGTATTTGCTTTGACGGCCGATCACGAATGCTCTTTTTTCCATTCCTTGATCTGGTTCAGCCGGTCGCGGAACTTATATTCCAGGCCCTGATCGGTGGGCTGGTAATATTCCTTGCCAAGCAGGGAATCGGGCAGGCAGCGCATATCGGTCAGCTTCTCCTTGGCGTCGTGGGCGTACTGATAGCCCTTGCCGTAGCCAAGCTCCTGCATCAGGCTGGTCACGCCGTTGCGGATATGCAGTGGCACGGGCTCGCTGAGCTGGGCCAGCGCGTCTTTTTTTGCGGTTTCGTAGGCCATGTAGAGGGCGTTGGATTTCGGGGCGAGGGCCATATAGACCACGGCCTGGGTCAGGTGCACGCTGCATTCGGGATACCCGATATAATGGCAGGCCTGATATACGGCAATGGCCAATTCCAGCGCGCGCGGATCGGCCAGGCCCACGTCCTCGCTGGCGAAGCGGGCGACGCGCCGGGCCACATAGAGCGGGTCTTCCCCCGCTTCCAGCATCCGGGCGAGCCAATAAACGGCGGCGTCCGGGTCGGAATTGCGCATGGATTTATGCAGGGCGGAGATGAGGTTGTAATGCTCTTCTCCGTTCTTATCGTACAGAAGGGACTTTCGGGAGGTGCACTGCTCCACCGTTTCCCGGGTGACCACGACGGCGTCCTTTTCCATTTCGCCGTTTAGGACGGCCATTTCGAGCGTGCTCAGCGCCATGCGCGCGTCGCCGTTGGCGAAAGCGGCAATGAGCGGGATCACGCCCTCTTCGACGCGCACGGCCTGCCCGCCGAAGCCCTGCGGGCTTTCCATGGCGCGGCGCAGAAGCGCTTCCAGATCGTCCTGGGTGAGCGCTTTGAGCACGAACACCTTACACCGGGACAAAAGCGCCCCGTTGATCTCAAACGACGGGTTTTCCGTGGTCGCGCCGATCAGGATGATGCTGCCCTTTTCCACAAAGGGAAGAAACGCGTCCTGCTGCGCCTTGTTAAAGCGGTGGATTTCGTCCACGAACAGGATGGTTTTTTCGCCGAAGGCGCGGTTGCGGTCCGCCGCCTGCATCACGGCGCGGATCTCCTTGATGCCGCTGGTGACGGCGGAAAAATCAATAAAGCTGGCTTTCGTCTGCCGGGCGATCACGGTGGCAAGCGTGGTCTTGCCCACGCCCGGCGGGCCCCAGAAGATCATGCTGGAGACGGCGTCCGCCTCGATCATCTTCCGAAGCACCCGGTCGGGGCCGATCAAATGGCGCTGACCCACGACCTCGTCCAGCGTTTCCGGCCGAAGCCGCGCGGCCAGGGGCTGGGGCGCCTGGCCGTCAAACATGGAAGACTGCTCCCTCATGCCTCATTCCTCCACGCCGATCCTGTAATTGCGCTGGCCCAGGTTCAATTGCTCGATGATCTCGCGCAGCGCCGCGATCTGGTTATCCGTGAGGCGCAGCGAGCAGGAAAGCGCGTTTTCGCCGGAGACCGTCAGGATGACCGTCACTGCGCGCTCCTCTTCTCCCTCTTCTTTATCCGGCAAAAGCTGCGGCAGAAGGCGGGTCAGCAGGGTTTCAAACGCGCTGTTTTCCTTCAGGTGACGGGTGTTTTCCGTATCGAGCCGGGCGCTCAGGTCGTCCATTTCCTTATAGGCGTCCTGGAAGCCGGCGGCCATGGTCTGCACCTGGGCCTGCAATTCGGCAAACTCGGTCTCCCGGGCGGCCAGCTTCGCGGCCAGCTCTTCGTTTTCTCCGCGCACTTTTTCCAGGTTCTGCTGCAGCACCGCGTTGAACTGCTGGGTGCGCGCCAGCAAAACATCGGTTTGTACGGCTGTCTTTTTGGAAGATTTGGCTTCCAATTCGGCGAGCCGCGCTTCCATTTTGGAAGCCTGGGCCTCTATTGTTTCAAGCTGCGCTTCCTTTTCGTCCAGCTGCGCCTGCAAGCCGCTGCTTTGCTGATGCGCCGCGTCCAGCGATGCCCGATACGAGGCCAGGCTGGCGGTCAGATCGTCCACCTGGGAAAGCAGCAGGGCGTTTTCACTGGTTTGCTCGGACAGGGCGTCCTGCGCCTGTGCAAGGTCCTCCTGCGCCTGTGCAAGGTCTTGGATCAGGTTCAAAATCTGCGCGGCCGGATCCGTCTGATCCTGGGCGCTCGCCCCCGCCGCGGCGGAAAGCGCTTCCGTGATCGCGGCAAGCTGCGCCTGCAGCGTGTCCTTCTCCTGCTGCAGCACGGTGTTTGCGGCTTGGGTATCGGTCAGATCGTCCGTTAAAGCGGCGAGCTCGTCGTTCAGGGCTTTTTTCTCCTGCTCCGCGGCGGCTTGGGCCGCGGTCAGCGCTTCCGCGCCTGCGGCAAGCTGCGCCTGCAGCGCGTCCTTTTCCTCTTGCAAAGCGGCAAGGGTGGCTTCGGTTTCAGTTAATTGATCGGACAAGTCGGCAAGCTTTTCGGTCAAGTCCGCCGTTTCCTGCTTCGCTGCCGCTTGGGCAGCGGAAAGAGCATTGTCTTTATCGGCAAGCTGGGAAAGCAAATCTTCCTTCTCCTGCTGCAAAGCGGCAAGGGAGGCTTCGGTTTCAGATAGTTTACCGGACAAATCGGCGAGCTTTTCCGTCAAGTCCGCCGTTTCCTGCTTCGCTGCCGCTTGGGCAGCGGAAAGAGCATTGTCTTTATCGGCAAGCTGGGAAAGCAAGTCTTCCTTTTCCTGCTGCAAAGCGGCGAGGGAGGCTTCGGTTTCAGTTAATTGACCGGACAAGTCGGCAAGCTTTTCGGTCAAGTCCGCCGTTTCCTGCTTCGCAGCCGCTTGGGCAGCGGAAAGAGCGCTGTCCTTATCGGCAAGCTGGGAAAGCAAATCTTCCTTCTCCTGCTGCAAAGCGGCAAGGGAGGCGTCCAGCGCGGCTGCTTTACCGGATAACTCCTCGATCCTGGCGTTCAGCGCTTCCTTTTCGCTGACCGTTTCGGCGAGGGAAGCGGTCAGCGCCGCGATTTCTTCCTGCTGGGAGGCTGTCTGCGTCTGCATGCCGGCGAGGGAGGCGGTCAGCTGTTCAACGCGGGTATTCATTTCCTGGTTTTCCGTCTGCGCGGCGGTCAGACCGTTCTGGAGGGCTTCCGCTTCCTTGCGCAGGCTGATGATCGTTTCCTGGTCCGAGACACGCAGGGCCAGCCATTCGTTCTTTTCCTGCTGCAGGTTCTGCTGCAGGGCCGTCAGTTCGCTTTGCGCGTCAAGCAGCTGACGCTGGCTGGTTTCGCTCTCGGAGGTGAGCTCGGTGATCCTGCTGTGCGCCTGCTCCAGTTTTTCGTTCAGCCCGGTCACCTGCGCGGCGAGCTGTTCCTTTTCTTCCAGCGCCTTTTCGATTTCTTCCTGGATGCTGTTGCGTTCTTCCCGGATGCTGTTGCGCTCGTACTGAAGCGCCAGGTTTTTTTCGCGAAGCTGATCCTCGGTTTGATTTTTATTGGCCAGGATAAGCACTTCCAGCCCGATCATAAGCAGCATCGCCGCCGCCAGGCCCAGCGCCAGCCAAAGTTTCTTTTTCATTCCTTCGCTCCTTCCAGATCATGCTGTGCTTGCTTGCTCCGCGGCCGGAACTGCCAGAACGCCACAGCGGCGGCGGCGGCGACGTTGAGCGAATCGATCCCCTCCGCCATGGGGATTTTAACGATCCTGTCGCATTGGGAAAGCACATCGTCGGTAAGCCCCGTATCCTCCGTGCCAAAGCAAAGGGCCGCTTTGGGCAGATCTTTCAGCCCGGGGTCGTCCAGGGAGAGGCAGCCTGCCCGAAGCGCAAGGCCCAAGACAAAAAAGCCCTGGCTTTTGAGCAGCGGAAAAATATCCTCGAGCGCGGCCCTGGCCCACTTGACCTTGAACACCGCGCCCATGCATACCCGGACCGCCCGGCGATGCAGGGGATCACAGCAGGTTGGGGAAAGCAGGATCGCGTCTGTCCCCAGCGCGGCGGCGGAGCGGAAAATCGCCCCTACGTTGGACGGCTCCGTGATCCCTTCGAGCAGCGCGACGCGCCGGGCGCCGCAAAGCGCTTGAGGAAGCGCGATGGGCGCGGGCCGCTTCATGGCGCAAAGCACCCAGGAGCGCTGGAGCCGAAACCCCGTCAGCGCGGACAGCGTTTCATCGTCCGCCGTGTAAACGGGAATATCCCCGCAGCGGCGGATCAGCCCGGCGCCCAGCCCGTCCACGAATTTCCTGCGCATCAGCAGCGCCAGCGGCACGCAGCCCGCGTCGAGCGCGGCATGCGTCACCTTCGGGCCTTCCGAAATAAAGATGCCCTTTTCCGGTTCCTGCCGGCTGCGCAGCTGCGCGTCTGTCAATTGGGAAAACAGCGCCGCGCCGCTTTCGTTTATGTCTTTGATTTCAAAAATCGGCATCGTATATTATCTCATTCTTTGATGATCCACAGGCCGTTTTTGCGCGCGCCTTCGCGCTGGATCACGCCGCGCTCCTGGAGCGCGCGCATCATGGCGCGCACCGTGCGGGTGGATCTTTTTATGGCGGCCGCCAAATCCTCCTGGGTGCTGTTTGGCGCGCTGCGCAGCAGGCTCAGCAGCTTTTTTTCCGCTGCCTTGTGCGTCTCATCTTCGTCGTTTTTCGTTTTTTCCGCTTGCGGGGCGGGCGCAGCCGGGTTTTCCTGGATATCCTGCGCCTTTTCCGGCGTGCCGGTTGATGCGTCCGGCTCGTTGCCGGTTATTTCATCTTTTCCGGCAATGACGGTTTCGGCCAGCGCTTCCCAGATCACGCCCAGCATGAACAGCACGAAGGGGCCGCATTCCTCGGCGTTTTCCGCGCGGATGAACGCGTTGAAATACCCCATCCGCTGCCGGGACAAAACGACCTCCACCGGCGTAAACCGGAAAATCGGGTGCCATTTGGTCAGGATCGCCGTCTGACAAAGCCGCCCCAGCGGGCCGTTGCCGTCCGAAAACGGGTGGATCAGCTCCAGCGCGTAATGGAAAATGCAGGCCCTGACCAGCGGATGCGCCTTGGTGGTGCGCAGCCAATCGCACAGCGCGGCGACCCGCTGCCTTATCTCGCGCGCCGGCGCGCCCTGGTGGATCAGCGTATTTCCCTGGTATACGCCCACGTTTCCCGCCCGGAAGATCCCCGGCTCCGCCATCAGCCCGTCCATGAGGATCCGGTGCATCTTCAGCAGCGCGTCCACGTCCGTCGGATCAAACGTATCCAGCTCCGCATACGCGTTCAGCGCGTTTTTCGCTTCCTTTTCCTGGCGCGACAGCGCTTCCGCGTCCATCTCGCGCGCAAGCTTCAGCGTCTGCTCCAGCGTCAAATGGCTGTCTTCAAGATTGAGCGAACCCAGCACCGCCTTTTCGGCATGATCCTCCTGCGGGGTGGGATTGTATTCCAGGTATTTCTCGCCCGTCAGCTCGCCCACCTTTTGCGCGATATCCGCGATCAGGAACACGATTTCTTCCGTAATCTCCAGCCGCGGAACGGCCTGCGGCGTTTCTTCCATCGGCATAGTCTTCACCTCGTTTTCATCATACCACGGGTTTCCGGTTTCTTCAAGATTTCCGGATAAATTTCCTGATAAAAATTGCGCAGTTATGGAAAGATAAGCGGATTTTTTCTTGAAGCCACGCTTGTAAGCCGGTGGTTTGCATGGTATAATCAGACTGGATATTTGCCCGGAAAGGAAGCCGAAGATGTTTATCGCCGACGGATGGAAGGATTTTGAGGTGCTGGACACCGGGGACGGGGAAAAGCTGGAAAAATGGGGAGATTATCTTTTGTCCCGGCCCGACCCGCAGGTGATCTGGCCCCGGGAAAACGAGGCGCTGTGGCAGAAGGCCCACGCCCATTATTCCCGAAGCGACCGCGGGGGCGGCGCATGGGATTTTCGGGAAAGGCTGCCGGAAAGATGGACGGTTTCCTACCGTGATTTGCGTTTTTACGTCCGGCCGACGGGCTTTAAGCATACGGGGCTGTTCCCCGAGCAGGCCGCGAACTGGGACGCCATGGCGGCGCTGCTGAAAAAGCGCCCCGGCGCGCGGGTGCTGAACCTATTCGCGTATACGGGCGGCGCGTCGCTGGCCTGCGCACAGGCGGGCGCGCACGTCACGCACGTTGACGCGGCAAAGGGCATGGTGCTCTGGGCAAAGGAAAACCGCGCGCTGTCCCAATTGCCGGAAGAGAGCTTCCGGTTTATCGTGGAGGATGTGCTGGCGTTCGTCAAGCGGGAGAAGCGCCGGGGCAGCCGCTACGACGGCATCGTGATGGACCCGCCCAGCTATGGCCGCGGCCCGACGGGCGAAGTCTGGAAGCTGGAAAACGAGCTGTACGGCCTGGTGGATACCTGCGCCGGCGCGCTCAACGACCATCCCCTGTTCTTTTTTATCAACAGCTATACCACCGGCTTTCAGCCCGCCGTTCTCCAGAACATCCTGGGCAAAACGGTGGTGAGGAAATACGGCGGCGCCATCGATTCCCAGGAGCTGTGCCTGCCGGTGCGCTCCGGCGGCGTACTGCCCTGCGGGGCCACGGGCCGCTGGACCGGAGTTTAAGGAAAAACGGGGAAACGCCGGGGGACCTGCTTGAGCGTCAAAAGCGGGTCCCCCCCCCTCCCGAAAACCGCCTTGGAATGGAGATATCATCCATAGAATACGGGGTTGCCCGTGCTGCAAATGAGGGAAAAAACAATGGAAAAAAAGCCTGCCATTCTGTTCGAGGACAATCATGTGATCGTGGCCGTCAAGCCCCAGAACCTGCTCACCCAGGGGGACGATACCGGCGATGAAAACCTGCTGGACCAGATAAAGGAATACGTCAAGGAAACCTATAACAAGCCGGGCGAAGCGTATATCGGCCTGGTGCACCGCATGGACAGGCCCGTGGGCGGCCTGCTCGTTTTCGCGCGCACCAGCAAGGCGGCGGCCCGGCTGTCCGATCAGGTGCGTCAGCACGAACTGAACCGCCAGTACGTCGCCGTCGTGGAGGGCGAAACGCCGGATAAATTTACGTATGTGGATTACCTGGCCAAGGACCCGGAGCAGAACAAGGTCACCGTCCTGCCCGCTTACTTAAAGCTGCAGGGCAAGGAAGCCATCCTCCACGGCCGCACCATCGCGCGCCGGGACGGGCTTTCCCTGGTCGCGATCCAGCTGGAAACGGGCCGCGCGCACCAGATCCGGGTGCAGATGCAGCACGCGGGCTTCCCCCTCTGGGGCGATCACCGCTACGGCAACGGCAAGGGCAAGGAGCAGATCGCGCTCTGGGGCATGCGCCTGTCCTTCAGCCACCCGATCAGCAAGGAGCAAATGCTCTTTATCGCCCCCACGCCGGAGGAAAAGCCCTGGCTCTGGTTCGAGCGCGAGCTCAGGGGCCTGGAAACCGTCTGGCCGCAGATCCTGCCGGTCATGGCGCGGGAATGACGAAAAGCAAAGCGAGGAATTATGAGCAATCCAGTCACCTTTGAATTACTGCATACCTGCAAACAGTCCGGGGCGCGGCTGGGCGTGCTGCACACGCCGCACGGGGATATCCCCACGCCCATTTATATGCCGGTCGGCACCCAGGCCACGGTCAAGGCCATGACGCCCCGGGAAATGGAAGAGCTCAACGCGAAAATCATCCTGTCCAACACCTACCACCTGCACCTGCGTCCCGGCGAGGACATCGTGCGCGAGGCGGGCGGCCTGCACCGGTTTATGGACTGGCATCATCCCATCCTGACCGACAGCGGCGGGTTCCAGGTGTTTTCGCTTTCCGAGCTGCGCAAGATCACCGAGGAGGGCGTGGCCTTCCGCAGCCATCTGGACGGCGGCAAGCAGTTCATCAGCCCGGAAATCTCCATGGATATCCAGGAGGCGCTCGGCGCGGATATCGCGATGGCGTTCGACGTCTGCTCCGCCTATCCCTGCGACCATAAGACCGCCGAGGAGGCCATGCGCCGCACCCACCGCTGGGCCGAGCGCTGCAAAAAGCATCATACCCGCTCCGACCAGGCGCTGTTCGGCATCGTGCAGGGCGCGTTTTTTGAGGACCTGCGCGTGGAATCGGCCAAGGCATTGGCGGATATGGACTTCCCCGGCTACGGCATCGGGGGCCTTTCCGTGGGCGAGCCCAAGCCCCTCATGTACGAAATGCTCGAAAAGATCGAGCCGCACCTGCCCAAAAACAAGCCGCGCTACCTGATGGGCGTCGGCTCGCCGGATTGTTTCCTGGAGGGCGTGCTGCGCGGCGTGGATATGTTCGACTGCGTGCTCGCCACCCGCATCGCAAGGAATGGCACGTGCTTTACCCGCAACGGCCGCCTGGTCGTCCGCAACGCGGCGTATGCCCGGGATTTTACGCCCATTGAGGAGGGCTGCGACTGCTATGCCTGCCAGCACTTTACCCGCGCCTATGTCCGGCATCTGCTCAAGGCGGAGGAGATCACCGGCGGGCGGCTGACCTCCATCCATAACCTGCGCTTCCTCATCCGCATGATGGAGGAGATCCGGCAGGCCATCCTGGAGGACCGCTTCCTCGATTACCGGAAAGCATTTTACGAAAAATACGATCTGACCAGGAATTTCTGATTTTTTTGCCGCATCAATGCAACGGGAGCGCGGATCAAAACGCGGCCCCCGTTTTTTTCTTGCGGATTTCCTGTCTGGAAAATTTTTACCCGCCCCCATCGGAAAGGGGGCGGGTGAATCAGCATCGGTTTTGCTGCTGTTATGCGAAGGCCCAAATCAGGCGAAGGGAGAGGTGCCTTCTTCGAGGGAATCGACCTGGCCCTTGATGGCGTCTTCGGATTCC
>JAFXZO010000044.1 GCA_017541205.1 Clostridia bacterium
CGCGGAGGAAAAGGGCGTGAGCCACAAGATGGCAAGCGGTGATGATGTGATTTCAGCCGTTTATATCAAGGTGAAGGACGGCTATGACATCGACACCGTAAACAGCCAGCTGAACAGCCGCGTGCGCAAAGCCACTGCCGTTCGTACCCGCAGCATGATCACCGGCGTATCCGACAGTCTGGCGGGCGTCAGCCGCACGGTGACGATCCTGATCATCGCGGTTTGGGCGCTGGCTTTCATCATCCTGCTGCTGGCCTTTGTGCTGATCATCCGGGAGCGGGCCAGGGAATTTGCCGTGCTGCGTTTGCTCGGCGCGTCCAGAGGGATGCTGGGGCGCACGGTCCTGCTGGAATCCGCCCTGTGCGGGCTGCTTGGCGGCGTGACGGGCGTATGTGTTTCGGCGCTGCTGCTCTTTCCCTTTGCGCAATTGATCGAAAGCGCCCTGCAGCTGCCTTATCTCATGCCGGATGTGAAAAACGTCGTATGGCTGGGAATGGGTACGGTGCTTTTGTCCGTGATCGTTGCGGCCCTTTCCAGCGTGAGCGCGGCTTATCGCTTGAGCCGCGTCGATCCCGGAAGCGCCCTGCGGGAGGGAAACTGAAATGACTGTCAAAGCTGAAAACATCTCCAAACGGTATTTCCGCAAAACGGGCAGCGCCAATTATTTCTATGCCGTCAGTCCCTTGAGCCTGGAAATCAGGGGCGGCGAGGTGACCTTGCTCATGGGGCGCAGCGGAAGCGGGAAAACCACGCTGCTGCATATGCTCGCCGGGCTGCTGGCCCCAACGGAAGGAAGGGTATGGATCGATGAAACCGACCTGTACAGTCTGGACGACAAAGCCCTTTCCCGC
This sequence comes from Clostridia bacterium, assembly GCA_017541205.1. Classification (GTDB taxonomy): domain Bacteria; phylum Bacillota; class Clostridia; order Christensenellales; family Aristaeellaceae; genus RUG563. The sequence goes on from JAFXZO010000044.1 coordinate 852, forward strand.
CTGCGGAGCGAAAAAATCGGCGTGATCCCCCAGGGCCGAAGCGCCATCGACACCCTGACGGTCATGGAAAACATTCTGCTCCCCGCGAAGCTGTACGGAAAACCGCTCCCCGCTGAATCAGCCCGGCAATGGATGAATCATCTCGGCATCGCGCATTTGGCCGACGCCCGGCCCGCGGAGCTGTCCGGCGGCGAGCTTCGCCGAATGGCCATTGCCCGCGCCATGATCCAGGGGAGCGATATCCTGCTGGCGGACGAGCCTACCGGTGATTTGGATGATGAAAACACGGCCCTGGTTCTTTCCGCCTTTCGCGCCGCCGCCCATGCGGGCAAAGCCGTGCTGCTGGTGACCCATGAAAAAGAGGCGCTCGCTTACGCCGATCAGGCATTTAAGATGAGCGGAGGGCAAATCCTGCCTATTGACAGGAAACAAGGGCTGTGCTATGATTGACCGCGGTTAGAAATATCTAACCAAGAAGGAGAGAGAACGATGGCTGTTGTGGAGTTCAAGGACGTATCCAGAATATACCGGAACGGGGAGCATGAACAGAAAGCGTTGGATCATGTGAATCTTAAGCTGGAGGAAGGGAAATTCATCGTGATCTTAGGCCCCAGCGGCGCGGGGAAAAGCACGCTGCTGAACCTGCTGGGCGGGCTGGACAGCCCCACGGAGGGCACCATCGTCGTGAACGGGAAAGACATCTCCACCCTGACCGCCAATGAGCTGGCGGATTACCGCGCCGCGACGGTAGGCTTTGTGTTTCAGAGCTACAACCTGATCCCCACCCTGACGGTGATCGAAAACGTGGCGCTTGTGAAGGAAATCGCCCCGGCCCCCCTGAGCAGTCACGATATGCTGAATGCCGTGGGGCTACTGGATCACAAGCACAATTTCCCCTCCGAATTGTCCGGCGGCGAGCAGCAGCGGGTGTCCATCGCCCGGGCGCTGGCGAAAAACCCCAAGATCCTTTTGTGCGACGAGCCAACCGGCGCGCTGGATTCCGAAACCGGCGTGATGGTGCTGAAATTGCTTTTGTCCATGGCCCGGGACATGGGAAAGACCATCATTATCGTGACCCATAACCAGAATATCGCCAAAATGGCGGACGTGGTGGTGCGGGTGAAAAACGGCAAGATCCGATCCTGCGAAAGCCAGGAAAATCCCCTGGCGGTGGAAGAGGTGGATTGGTGATGCTGCTGAAAAAGCTGCTGCGCACCTTATGGCACTACAAGGCGCAGTTCATTTCCATGGTCATCATGATCGCCTTGGGCGTGGGCGTATTCCTGGGGTTCAACATCGAATGGTACAGTCTGGAGAAAAACTTGACGGAAATCTATACGGCCACCGGATTTGCGGATTACCGCATTTATAACGAGAAGGGCTTTACCGAGAAGGATATTGCCGCGATCCTGGACATGGACGGAGTCGAGGACGCCACGCGCTTCCTGTCCGTCAATACCACGGTGAAGGATGATACCGACGTGCTCGCGCTGACGGTTTGCGAAAACACGGCGGTTTCCGGCGTGCTGGTCACGGATGGCGAAGCATACGCGCCGGACGATCCGAACGGCATCTGGCTTTCGGATTCCTATGCGAAGGCCAACGGCGTCAAGCTGGGCGACGAACTCACCCTGACCTACAAGACCGTGGCGGTCAAGGGAACCGTCAGGGGGCTGGTCAAGGCCAGCGAGTACTTGATTTGCCTCCCGGACGAAACCCAGATGATGCCGGATTACACCTCCTACGGCTTTGCTTATATTTCGCCGGTCATGCTGGAAAACGCAATCCCCCTGGTGTTCCGGATGATAATGGGCAATTCCTTCTATTATCAGATCAACGTGAAATCCTCTCTTTCCAAAGAGAACTTTGTCGCCGCGGCGGACCGGGCGCTGGGCAAAACGCTGCTGGTGCTGTCCAAGGCGGAAACCATCTCCTGGGCCAAAGCACAGGGCGAAGTGGAAGAAGGAAAGACCATGGGCTCCATCCTGCCGGTGCTCTTCCTGGTCATTGCCATCCTCACCATGGTGACCACCATGCACCGCATCACCGCCAGCGAAAAAACGCAGATCGGGACCCTGAAAGCCCTGGGCTTCCGGGACAAAAGGATTCTACGCCATTATTCCGCCTGTGCGCTGATCATTGGCCTGATGGGCAGCGTCCTGGGCGTGGGGATCGGGTATCTGCTGGGCTGGTATATCATGAACCCGGACGGGGCCATGGGCACCTATATCGACATGCCGTCCTGGAAATTGTACGTTCCCTGGTTCTGCTGGCTGGTGCTGATCCTCATCAATGTATTCCTCACGGTGATCGGCTTCCTGTCGGTCAAAAAAATGCTGGAGGGCACGGCTGCCGATGCGCTCAGGCCCTACACGCCCAAGCGGATGAAGCATCTCTTTCTCGAAGAAACCAAACAGTTCAAGGAATTGTCCTTCGGCACCAAATGGAACCTGCGCGACTGCCTGCGCCACAAGTCCCGCACCTGCATGACGCTGCTGGGCATCATCGGCTGCATGGTGCTGCTGGTGGGCGGCCTGGGCATGCAGGACACCGCCAACGCCTTTGTGGACGTGTTTTTCGATCAGGCGAACAATTACGCGGTGAAGATCAATCTGGACGCGGAAAACGTGAAATATGAAGATGCCGTAAGCCTTGCGGAACAATATGAGGGGGATTGGGCGGCGCAGCGCTCCGTCCAGATCGGCGACCGGGGTTTCGGTTTGGAAATTTACAGCATCACCCATGACCGGGTGCGTTTTGCGGACGAAAACATGCATTTGATTTCCCTGGGCGACCGTGGCGCGTATATCAGCAGCCGCATTGCCAAGGAATTCAGCCTGCGGGCAGGCGATACGCTGACCTTTTCTCCCTATGGCGGCGACGAAACCTACACGGTCACAGTGGCCGGGGTGCTTCGTTCTCTCAGCGAAAGCGTGGTCATGACCCAGGCATACGCGGATACGGTAGGCATCGATTATACCGTGAGCTCCATTTTCACGGACCGGACGGAAATCGCCGCTAACCGCTATATCCTGAACACCCAGACGAAGCAGGCGGTGATGGACTCCTTTAACACCTTCATGGAGCTGATGAACACCATGATCTATCTCCTGGTGCTGGCGGCGGTGATCCTTGGCATCGTGGTGCTTTATAACCTGGGCGTCATGAGCTATACGGAACGCTACCGGGAAATGGCGACCTTAAAGGTGGTGGGCTTCAAAAACAGCCGCATCGGGCGGCTCCTGATCGGGCAGAACATCTGGTTATCCGTCCTGGGCATTCTGATCGGCCTGCCCGCCGGCATCGGGGTGCTCAAATACCTGCTGGATGCGCTGGCCTCCGAATACGAAATGAAGCTGGCCCTTGGCCCGGCGACGTATCTGGTCTCTATTCTGCTGACGTTCCTGGTTTCCCTGTTTGTGGGCCTGATGGTGGCAAGGAAGAACAGAAATATCGATATGGTGGCGGCCCTCAAAACCGAAGAATAAGATCATCCTGCTTTTTGCCGGAAAAGCATCCCGTTCTGGCCGCGAACAGCCGGATGACTTGCCGGAGGGCAGCGTCCGTGGTATAATCACCGGCAGAAGCGGTATCGTCCAAACAGGGAACAACCACGATCGCGGAAAGGAAAGCCTCATGAACATTCATGAATCAGCGGAAGATTATCTGGAAATGATCCTGATGCTGCGGGAAGAAAAGGGATATGCGCGTTCTACAGATATCGCCGCGAAGCTCGGCGTCACCAAGGCTTCCGTCAGCTTTGCCATGAAAAACCTGCGGGAAAACGGCTATATCACCATGGATCAGGACAACTATATCACCCTGACGGAAACGGGCGACGCCATTGCCCGGCGGATCTATGACCGGCATAAGGTCTTGACCCGGTTTCTCATTCAACTGGGCGTCAGTGAGCAGACCGCCCGGAAAGACGCCTGCAAGATCGAGCACGATATTTCCGAAGAAACATTTGCCGTCCTTCGCAGCCGGCTGAAGGAAGGATAGCACGATCCCCTGTGATCAGCCAACGATAGAAGGCGATTGTTTTTTCACGGTTTTGCGATCCGATCTGTGATCATTGACGCTTGACAGCCCGACAAAATGGTGATATGATTTCATTGTTAGAGTTATCTAACATCGCTGCTTCCTGACGGTGTTTTCCCGGAGCAGCATATTTTAAGAGCAAAGGTTAGCCATAACTAACTACGGAGGGAAGCATGTCGGAAGAAACCGTGATCCGCTGCTGTGCGCCGACGCTGGCAGCCATCAAAACGGGAAGCTTGTTCAGCTGCCCTGCCCAAAGCCGGGAAGAATTGACGGAAAGTCTGCGCAGGGTCAATCGGTGCCTCATTCATAAGGACGTGCGGGCGTTTCCGCTGCGGGTTCAGGATGGCCGGGCGCTGATTTATCTGTATCGTCCGAAGATGCTGGAACGTGATTTGCAAAACCCCGTTGCGGAGGACATCCTGCGGGCAGCCGGCTATCCCAAAGGAAAAGCGATTGAAAAGATCGCTTATCTGATCCGTCGGCTGCGGGATTGCGATTCCTTCCCCCATGAGATCGGCCTGTTCCTGGGCTATCCTGCTGTTGATGTGAAAGGATTCATCGAGCACAAGGAATGCAAATGCACGGGCTTGTGGAAGGTGTTTGAAAGCGACGAAACGGAAGCACAGCGATATTTTGCCCGGTGCCGCCGCTGTACCGAAGGGTATCTGCGGCGCAAACGGGAAGGATGGGACCTGTCCCGGCTGACGATTCAGCCCAGGCAGTTTTCATACAATTAAACCAATAAAGGAGGTTCCCCATGAAAACATTTCGTTCCCTGCTTGCCCTGGTGATGGCGCTGTGTCTGGCGCTGGGCGCGTCCTGCGCCTTGGCCGATCAGACCCTGGAAGGCGACGCCAACGTGGATCAGCGTTATTATCCCGCCGTCACGCCCTTCATTCATCCGCCTTTCTACAACGTGAAGCTGGCGGTTTCCGTGGACGATCACGGCGTGATCACTTGTGTTACGGACAACGGAACGGGCGGCGCGGGCTCCGTGCAGGAGGGCAATGAGGAATTCTGGGCAAAAAAGAACAAGCCCTACTTTGACGCGGCTGTAAACGGCGGGCTGCTGGAAAAATTCGTGGGCAAGACTTTGGAGGAAGTCAAGGCCATGGATATGACCAGCGGCGGGGCGGATACCGTTTCCGGCGCGACCCTGGTCAGCGCCGCCGCCCAGGAGGCCGTGATCAACGCCCTGGAAGGCAAGGCGGGCAAAACCTTCCTGGAGGTGGAGGGCTCCGCGCTGCCGGTGGAAGCCATCGACGGGAACGCGGTCACGCTGAAAAACGCCCTGCCCGATGATTTTGATGTACAGGTGCTGGACATCCGCTGGGGCGTGCGCAATGAAGAAATCGTGCCCGCCGACAGCTATGCCGTGGAAATCGCGGACGGCAGGGTGACGATCACCTTCCGGGACGCGGCCGGCCTGAAAGCCGGTTACTATTACGTGAACGTGGCGGACGGAAGCGGCAAATACCGTTCTCCTTCCTTCGAGGGCGGCCCCGGCGCGGCCCAGGCCCCTTATTTCATCATCGACAGCGGCCTGAATGCGGAGGATATTTCCTTTGACGGCCAGCGCGTCGTTCTTTCTTCCGGCTCCATGGCAGACTATCTGCAAAACATCGAACATGTGCTGATCCTGGCGGAGGGCGCGGAGAAGGCCACAGAGCAGGTCATCGTCGGCCATCACGGCACAGCCGGCACCTTCATCGCCCTGGATGAAAACGGCGCGCTGAACGCAGACGGCGTGGTGAAGGCCCGCAACGGCAGCGAAAGCCCCCTGTTTGAGGCCGGCGTCAACTACACCGTGACCGTGGCTGCTTTCGGTTATCCCGAGTTTTCCTTCTCCTATGCCAAAAAAGACGGCGCGGAGGAAGCCGCCGCCCTGCTGGAAGCGGTCAAGGGCACCTATGAAGCGCTGTTCCCGGTGATCACCGCCCCGGAATACGACCAGATTTGGCTTGATCCCTGCGCTGCCGTGCTGGGCGAAGAAATGGGGCCTGCCGTGGCCGAAATGCTGAAAGCCGCCTGCAACGGCACGATCTACGGCCAGGAAGCCGTTGACGCTTTCGGGGACGGCTCCAACGGTGCGCAGTTCGACTGCCTGTTCATCAATGGTGTGGATCAGATCACCTTCGATGGCGCGAAGATCAGCGGCACGCTGGAAGGCAAGGAAGTTTTCAGCCATGAGTATGCTTACGTTAGCAAACTGTCCCTGTCCGGAATGATGGAGGGATATCTCTTTGAAACTGCGGACGCGGACGCGGGCGAGTTCCGGTACTTTTACCTGATGCCCGACACGCCCGCCGCCACCTATCATCTGGAATTCCGCTACGGCAGCGACGTGGACGCCCTGGCCCAATACAACGAAGGCCCCTACGCCTACTGGCTGGCCGCCGGCTTCCCCGTGGACGCGGACGAGGAAATGATTCGGAATGTCATCACCCTGTTCTGCGAAGAGAACCTGGAAAAACTGCAGGCTGACGACGCAGCCTGATCAAAGAATAAAGGCGGCACGGTGCGGGGTGTTATCGTGCCGCCTTTTTCAAGGGGGAATCCTCCATGAAACCTGATTATAAAAACTGGATGCCAAAAGGCATGATCCTGTCCTTTGCGGTGGGAGCGATTGTTTCGCTGCTGCTCTGCTTGCTGTTTGCCTGCGCCGGATGGGTGTCGGGCACCTGGCAAACGGTGCTGACGGCCCTGTTTGCCGTCTTGGCTGTGATTTTCTGCGGGCTGAGCATCTGGTCTGTTCTCATGTATCGCGCCTTTGACTACAACGGCAAGCGGCAAATGTCCCGGCAAATCATCGAAGGGGTCGCCGCGTATGTCAAGCTGCCGCAGGGCGGGAAGTGCCTGGACGTGGGCTGCGGCAGCGGAGCGCTGGCCATAGCCGTGGCGAAGCGGAACCCCAAAGCCGCCGTTGTGGGGATCGACCGCTGGGGCAAGGAATACGCTTCCTTCAGCAAAGCCCTGTGCGAACGCAACGCCCAGGCGGAAAAGGTGAAAAACACGTCCTTTGAGCAGGGCGACGCGACGCATCTTGATTTTCCCGACGAGACCTTCGACGCCGTGACCAGCAACTACGTCTATCACAACATTCCCGGCGACCGTCAGCAATACCTGCTGGAAACTCTGCGCACCCTGAAAAAAGGCGGCACCTTTGCGATCCACGATATTTTTTCCGCTTCCAAATACGGCGATATGCAGGCGTTCGTGAAGAAGCTGAAAGCTATGGGCTACCAGAAAGCGGAACTGATCGACACCGCCAGCGGCAAGTTCATGAAGAAAAGTGAAGCGGGCTGGATGGGACTGGCCGGTTCGGCGCTGCTGGTGGGGAGAAAGTAACTTATTATTCTGATCTTCCAAGGCGTCTCTCAACAGGGGCGCCTTTATTTTTTTTCGTTGTATCAAAAAATAGCTTGACAACTATTCTGACCGGGTGTATCATAACATCGTTACGAAACGACGTTATGGATGTGGGAGGCTGCAATGGCGAAACGGGTTGAAGGACGATCAGACAAACTTCTGGAATGCGCGAAAGCAGAATTCCTTGAAATGGGATTTCAGGAAGCGTCGCTGCGAGTGATAGCCGCCAAGGCAGATACCAGCACCGGCGCGATCTATACCCGCTTTCAGGATAAAGAGGGCCTTTTTCACGCGCTGGCAGACGACACAGTGAGTCGCCTGCTTGATTGGTTTGAAAAGGGACAGCAGGCATTTGCGGATCAACCGTCAGAGACACAGAAAAAGGGTGTATTCACTTACAAACCGGATCTTTGGGAAGAACTGGTCAATTATATCTATGACCATTGGGATGTCTTTCGCCTCCTCGTCCGGTGCGCTGACAATTCCTGCTACGACGAAATGCTGAACCGCATGATCGATATTGAGGTCAACTATACCTACAAATTCCTGGAATCCACAGGCAATAAAGCTTTGGCAAACGGAGCGCTTACGCCCATGCTGGTACACATGCTTTCCAACGCTTTTTATTCCGGGCTGTTTGAGACGGTCAGGCATCAAATGTCGAAGGAGGACGCGCTGACCTATGTGCGCCAGCTCCGTCGGTTCTTTGTGTGCGGCTGGGCCGATCTGCTGGAATCAAAGCCGCTTTAACGGCTTTTCCTTTTGCCTTCGAGTTAGTTATATCTAATTATGGTGTCCGCGCGAAAGCGATGACATAGATCATTTTTTAAGGAGGGTTTCTCATGAAAAAGCTTCTCTCGATTCTCCTGGCGGCGTGCCTGTTACTCAGCGTCTGTTCCCTTGCTCTTGCGGGAGAAAGCCCCTTTGCGGGCGGAACCGGTACCGCCGAGGATCCGTGGCAGATCGCGACAGCGGAACAGCTGCTTGCGCTTTCAGCAGCCGTCAACGATGGCAGCGCAAACGGTTATCCCGGACAGTTCTTTGTATTGACCGAGGATATTGACCTGAAGGATATGGAATGGCAGCCCATCGGCCATATGGATCTCACAGACACGAGCAACACCAGCTGCATGTTCATGGGCACTCTGGACGGCCAGGGGCATACCGTTTCCAACGTTACCTTCCATTCTGATTATCCCGTCTGCGGCGTTGGCGTGGTCGGCATGAACTGCGGCGAGGTGAAAAACCTGACCGTCCGGAACGTGGATATCCGCTGCGAGGACAATTATTCCATGGCCGTCGGCGGCGTGGTCGGGTATAACATGGGCATCATTCACGATGTGACGCTGACCGGTGAGAACAGCATTGCCGGTGTCAACGCCATCGGCGGTATTGCCGGCGGTTCCATGCAATCCATATGGAACTGCAGTGTGGACGGCACGACCATTCACGTGCTGGGCGACAACGACTTTTCCTCCGGGCGCATCATTCAGCAGGATGTCGGCGAGTGCGGCGGACTGATTATCGGCGGCAGCTTTGGGGGAACCCTTGACAACTGCACGGCAAAGGGCACGGTCATCGCGGAGGGCAACGAACCTGTGGGCCTGGGCGGCATTGCGGGCTGCCTGGAGATGATGGACAGCGTCACCAACTGCACCGTCGAGGTGGAGATCATTTCTGCGCAGGGCGGCCACGCCATCGGAGGACTGTGCGGCTTCAGCGGCACCCATTCCAACGGGAATATCGCGGCCGATACCGAGGGCATTGTCACTACCGAATATCCCGGCATCATCGACAATTGCGCTGTGACGGTCAGGATGAACGTGCCCGGCGCGACCCATGTGGGCGGCCTGGTGGGAACCGGCCTGTACTACTATGGCGAAGAGACGGCGTTCAGGATCACCAACTGCACGGTGAACGGCGAGATCGTCGGCGCAATCACGCCCGGTGCGGTGGCGGGACGCGCAGAGAATTCCGTCATCGAGAGCTGCACGGCCAGCGTCACCCTGGACGGCGAAGCGCTGACGGCGGAAGTCGGAGAGACGGCCGCCATGTACGAGAGCAGCGACCAGCTTGAGGAGGATTCTTCTTCTGGGGACAACGCGGCCTGATATTTCAGGAAAAAGAGCGAAAACGTGAAAATTCACAAAGTCAAAATCCATGGCAGCCTGGTGGGCCCGGTGCTGGGCGTGGGCGTTTCCGCCATGCTGATGCAGGTGATGACCATGGTGCAGCAGACCGTTATGTACAATACTGTGGAAAAATGGGGCGGCGGCAGCTGGCAGACGGTTCTTGGCGCGTGCCTGAGCCTCCAGGCGTTTGCTTTCATCCCACTGTGGGGGATCAGCCAGGGCTTCCAGCCCGCCATCGGCACCAATTACGGCGCGAAACAGTATGACCGCGTGCGCGGCTTCACGAAAGTTTTCATGCTGGCGGCAACCGTGCTGGCGCTGGTGTTCTATGTGCCGATCACGCTGGCCCCGCAAACCATGCTGGGCATGTTTATCACCGACGCCGCGATCTGCGAACAGGGCGCGCCCATGCTGCGGGTGCTGTTTTCCACCTATATCTGCTACGGCGTGCTGATCCTGGCTATCACCTTCTTCCAGGCCATCGGCAAGGCCGGGGCTGCTTCGGCAATGGCGTTGCTGCGGCAGGTGCTGCTCTTCCTGCCTCTGGTCGTGCTGCTGCCGACGGTGTTTGCGGTCCCCGTGCAGGGCGTATTCTACGCGCAAATGTTTACCGACCTCGTGGTACTATTGATCGGTATTATCCTGCTTTGCAAAACGTTTGCCAATATCAGAAAGCTTCCCATGTACGACAAGCACGGCGCGAGTGTGCCTGCCTGATGCAACGCTTTCACGGCAAATTGCAAAAAGCAACCTTTTGGATAGGGCGGCAGCTGTCATTCCGGCATCTGCCGCCATGATTCGTAAAAACAAACCGTTAGAAATTTATAACTTGACAACAGGCGGGAAATGCGTTATAGTTTACAATGTAAGCTAACAATGTATTCTATGGAGGCTATTTATGCCCAGAGACAAAAGTGCCAGCCATATCAGGGTCATGGCCGCAGCCAGTGAGGAATTTCTGGAGTACGGCTTTGAAAAAGCTTCCATGCGCCGCGTCGGGGAACGATGCGGCTTTACGGCGGCGGGGCTCTATAGGCATTGCCGCGACAAGGAGGATCTGTTTTACCAGCTGGTCGCGCCTGCGGTCGAACGGATCAACGCCTGGATGGACGCGCATTTGACGAAATATCTGGCCGCGGTGCAGGAGAAAGGCAACCTTCAGTGGCAGGATTCATGGGTCGATATGATGCGCGAAATTGTCTATCCCCACATGGACGATTACCATTTACTGCTGACCTGCTCTTCGGGAACAAAATACGAAAACTTCCTGCATGATCTCACACAGACCGCACAGGAGCAGACGTTCCAGTACCTTCCGGTATTGCGGGAGAAGGGACTGGCCGTTCGCGCGATCAGCCCCACGGAAATGCATCTGCTGTTCAGCGCGTATGTGACCGCTTTGTTTGAGCCGGTGATTCATCGATACACTTTGGAAGAATCGATGCGATGCTTGGAGACGGTCGAAGCCTTCTTTCTTCCAGGGTGGAAAGCGCTGTTTGGCTTTTGAGTTTGTCTGGATATGATGATACCGCCTGTTCCCTTCATGGGACAGGCGATATGCATAAAATATAGTTAGCTAAAACTAACCATAATTTGTTAGCTGACCGAAAGCGAGGGATATTGATTGAAAGAAAAAAATCAAGGCATAAAGCCGTCAGCATTTGGCCGTCTGATGGAATACGCGGGCCGCTTCCGGGTGCTGACTTGCCTTTCGTTGGCGTTGTCCGCGCTGAGAAGCGTGCTGGCGCTGCTGCCCTTCGTCTGTATCTGGCGCATCATCCGGGAAGTGCTGGAGGTACAGCCGGACTTTTCGCGGGCGACCGGGATCGTCCGCAACGGATGGATGGCCGTGGTGTTCGCGGTGCTGGCCTGGCTGGTGTATGTGGGCGCCCTGGTCTGCTCCCACGGCAGCGCCTTCCGCACGGCCGCCAATATGAGAAAAGCCCTGATGCGCCACATCGCCCGCCTCCCCATCGGGTTTGCCGATGAGATGGGCTCCGGCAAGGTGCGCCGGATCGTGACGGAGGTCACCGGCTCCACGGAAACGCTGCTGGCCCACAACCTGCCGGATATGGCAGGCGCGATCACCATGCCGCTTTGTATGCTCGTTATGCTGTTTTTGTACGACTGGCGGTACGGCATTGCCTGCCTGATCCCCATCGTATTGAGCTTTGCCGTCATGATGCGCATGGCGGGCCCAGCCATGCGGGAAGACATGCGGCAGTACCAGAACGCGCTGGAACGCATGAGCAACGAAGCCGTGGAGTATGTGCGCGGCGTTCCCGTGGTCAAGACCTTCGGGCAGACCGTCTTTTCCTTCCACCGGTTCAAAGCGTCCATTGACGATTACTGCGAGTTCTGCATGCATTATACCCGGATGATGCGTTCGTCCATGATCGGGTACACCGTGCTGATCAACAGCGCCTTTGCGTTTATCCTGGGCCTGACGCTGTTCCTGATCCGCGGGGAGAACTATCAGACGGATATTTTGCTGAACTTTCTGTTTTACGTGATCTTCACGCCCGCCATCGCAACGACCATGAGCAAAGTGATGTTCATGAGCGAGAACGATATGAAGGTGAAGGACGCGGTGGCCCGGATGGACACGATCCTCAGCATCCAGCCTTTGCCGGAAGCGGAGCAAAGCCTGGAACCGAATGGCGCGACGGTGGAAATGAAGGATGTGACTTATCGCTATTCGCCGGATGCTCCGGCAGCGGTTTCCCATCTGTCCCTGAACGCGGAGCGAAATGAAATCGTCGCCATCGTCGGCCCATCCGGCAGCGGAAAAACCACCGTGGCCGGGCTGATCTCCCGCTTCTTCGACCCGCAGGAGGGCCAGGTGCTCATTGGCGGCGCAGACACTCGTGAGATCCCCAAGGACACGCTGATGCGCCGCGTGGCCTACGTATTCCAGGACAGCCGCCTGCTCAAACGCTCCATCGCGGACAATCTGCGCATCGCAAAGCCGGACGCCACCGAAGCCGAAATGATGGACGCCCTGAAAAAAGCCCAGTGCATGGACATTCTTTCCCGTTTGCCGGAGGGGATCAACACCGTGTTGGGCAGCCGGGGAACGTATCTTTCCGGCGGCGAACAGCAGCGCATCGCCATCGCTCGCGCCATGCTGAAAAACGCCGATGTGGTGATCCTGGACGAGGCCAGCGCCTTTGCCGATCCGGAATGCGAAGCGCAGGTGCAGCTGGCCTTCCGGGAGATGGCCAAAGGACGGACGGTGATCATGATCGCCCACCGCCTCTCCACGATCCGCAGCGCCGATCGCATCTATGTGCTGAAGGATGGCCAGGTGGAGGAACAGGGAAAGCACGATGATCTGCTGAAAAAGAGCGGACTCTACGCGGTCATGTGGGCGGAATACCAAAAGGCTGTCAACTGGAAAGTGGGTGAAACGGCATGAAACGTTATCTGATGAAACGGTTTGCGCTGACGGAAAAAGGCGTGGCGGATATGCTCAAAGCGATCACAGCGGTCACTGCCGCGAATATCGCGCTGATGACGCCAGTCTGGCTGCTGTTCGCGTTTACCGGAGATTATCTGGCAAGTACAGCGGCCGGGCGGTGGGCTTATTACCTGCTCTTTGCGGCGGCCTGCCTGGTATTGATCTTCCTTCCGAACTACTGGCAGTATAACGCCACCTTCTTCGCGACCTACATCGAATCCGGCAAGAGGCGCGTTTCCCTGGCGGAGAAGCTCCGGAAGCTGCCGCTGTCCTTCTTCGGAAAAAAGGATCTGGCGGACCTGACCAACACCATCATGGCGGATGCCGAAACCCTGGAGCATGCCTCCTCCCACCAGATCCCGCAGTTCTACGGGAGCCTCATCTCCACTGTTCTGATTTGCATTGGCTTATTTTTCTACAAATGGGAAATGGCACTGGCGGCCGTATGGCCCATCCCCGTCGCCATCTTCATCGTGGCGGCCTCCCGAAAGGTGCAGGCGCACTTCATCCGAAGGCAGTCCGAATCCAAGGTGCGGCTGAACGACGCCGTGCAGGAATTCATCGAGACCTCCCGGGACCTGAAAAGCTGCAACGCGGAAGACGCATATCTTACGGAGCTGGACGGCAAAATCGACGACGTGGAAAAGAAAGCCATCGGCGCGGAGCTGGGCCAGGCGGCCTTCATCGTTTCGGCCCAACTGATCCTCAAAATCGGCATCGGCACGGTGGCTGTGGCTGGCAGCGCCATGCTCCTGCAGGGACGGCTGAACGTGATGGAGTTCTTCTCCTTCCTGCTGGTGGCCTCCCGTCTGTATGAGCCCATGAGCGGAAACCTGATCAATCTGGGCATGCTGAATCTGCTGACCTTTCCCGTGGAGCGGATGAATGAAATCACGGATCATCCGGCGCAGACCGGAACGACGGACTTCCATCCGGCGGGATATGACATTTGTTTTGAAAACGTCGGTTTTTCCTACGATCAGGACAAAACCGTTCTTCGGGATGTGACCTTTACCGCGAAGCAGGGCGAGGTCACGGCGCTGGTCGGCCCGTCAGGCGGCGGAAAAACCACCGTTTCGCGCCTGGCAGCGCGGTTCTGGGACGTCACCAAAGGCCGGATCACGGTGGGCGGAAAGGACATTTCCCGCATTGATCCCGAAACCTTGCTGGGCGTTTACTCCATCGTATTCCAGGATGAGACGCTGTTCAACAACAGCATTATGGAAAACATCCGCGTCGGGAAAAAGAACGCCACGGATGAAGAAGTGCTTGCGGCAGCCCGGCTGGCCAACTGTGACGAGTTCGCGCTGAAGCAGCCGCAGGGCTATGATACGGTCATTGGTGAAAACGGCAGCGAGCTTTCCGGCGGCGAACGCCAGCGCATTTCCATTGCCCGGGCCTTCCTGAAGGACGCGCCGATCATCCTGCTGGACGAGGCCAGCGCTAGCCTGGACGTGGAGAACGAAACCGCCATTCAGGAAGCGCTTTCCCGGCTGATCCGAAAAAAGACGGTGATCGTGATCGCCCATCGCATGCGCACCGTCAGCGGCGCGGACAAGATCGTGGTACTGGCCGATGGAAAGATCGCAGAAACGGGAAGTCCCGCAGAACTTATGAAGAAAAACGACGGTATTTTCCGCCGCATGGCGCTTTTCCAAACTTCCAGCGCGGAATGGAGCATTTGATGATCCGAATGCAAAAACGGAAGGCATTTTAGTCATTTGACACATTTGGGGACCAATACGAAAATCCTCTGAAAAGCAGACATCTTTACGGTCCTTTTTCGCCGTGGCTGTGCTTCGTTTCGGTCAACGCAGCGCTGCTGCGCCTCCCTTCATTCAGCTTACAATCAGAATCTTTTCTCCTTAAAAGCATCTTTCTTTTCGTTCTTTTTTGCAATGCTCGATGTTTCCGCAGCGATAGCACAGTTCATTGTCGCACATTCCGTCTTTTTCAAAACAGGACAGGATATTGTCCACCGTGGTCTGTGCGATATTGTTCAGCGCTTCTTCCGTCAGGAACGCCTGGTGGGAGGTCACGATCACATTTGGCATGGAAATCAGGCGGGACAGCAGATCGTCGTTCAGGATGTGGCCGGACCGGTCCTCGAAGAAGATGTCCGCTTCTTCCTCGTACACATCCAGGCAGGCCGCGCCGATCTTCCTGGCTTTGATGCCCTCCAGCAGCGCTTCGGCGTCGATCAGGCCCCCGCGGGACGTGTTGACGATCACCGCGCCCTTTTTCATCTTGCCGATGGCGTCCGCGCCGATCATGTGCCGCGTCTCATCGGTCAGCGGGCAGTGCAGGGAGATGATGTCGCTGCGCTCAAAAAGCTCGTCCAGCGAAACATATTCGATGCCGCTGTCCTTCGCAGGAAAGCGGTCATAGGCGATCACGTTCATGCCGAATCCCCGGCAGATGTCAATGAAAATCCTGCCGATCTTGCCGGTGCCGATCACTCCCACGGTTTTGCCGTGGAAATCGAAGCCTGTCAGCCCGTTCAGGGAAAAGTTGAACTCCCTCGTGCGGTTGTACGCCTTATGGATGCGGCGCACGGAGGTCAGCAGCAGCGCCATGGCGTGCTCGGCCACCGCGTAGGGCGAATAGGCCGGAACGTGTACGACATGCACTTTCCCAAAAGCGGCCTGCACGTCCACATTGTTATAACCGGCGGAGCGCAGAGCAATCAGCTTCACGCCGTATGCATGCAGCTTTTCGATGACCGCGGCGTTTACGGTGTCGTTTACGAACACGCACACCGCGTCGCTGCCCTTCGCCAGCTCAACCGTATCCTCGTTCAGCTTGGTTTCCAGGAAGCGGAACTGCACATCATGCACAGCGCCATAGCGCTCAAAGGACGGTTTATCATACTCTTTGGCATCATAGAAAGCAACCTTTATCATGGAATACCCTCCTCTGTTTCAGCCGGCGTCCATTCCTTCATCGACCTGCTGTTTTATTATTCCAAGCCATGTGGCTCGTCATGCTTTTTTGCTTTATTCCGGAACCTTTCCATCCCTTCAGATCATGACGGCCTGCCACGGGATGAACTTGCCGCTCGCTTTCAGCGCGTTTTTCTATTTCCTTCCCGCATCATAAAGCGCCCGAAGCCCTTATGAAAATGCACCGGGCTGACGAAGATCCTGCCGGTATTCCGCGTGTCTCCGTCCGGAAACAAAATGGCTCCGCCAACGATCAGGCCGTTCTCCGTCAGCGCAGAAGCTCCGCCGTGAGCTGTTCTTAACCCGTTGTTTTTTGTCCCAGGATGAGCATGGACAGCGGAAAGCCCTGATGATCGAGCGCGGCAAACCCGCTGCCGATATCATGATCGTACTCTTTAAGATCCGTCACCACGATGCCGTTTCCGCACATCCCGGATATGATTTCCGACATTGAATGAGTGAAGTCGGTAAACGTCTTGGACCGGTATCGTTTCTGCGTCATATAGTAAATGCCCTCGTTCCCGGTCCATTCATGCTCAAAGTAGGAATACACGCATTCCGTCCTGTGCTCCGGATCGTACGGCTCATCGCCTTCCTGGGCGAGCATATACGTGCAGGGATGCTGCTCGTTGATGACGATGACCGCCCCCGGCTTCATGCATTTCGCGATGATGGCAAAAAAGCGGTTCAGATCGTTAAACCAGCACAGCGCGCCGATGGTGATGATCACTGCGTCCAGCTGCTCCCGGTATCGGTCGCCGATATCGTAGATATTGACGGCCTCAAACACGCACGGGAGCCGCAGCTCCTTCGCCTTTTCATTGGCGAAAGCCACCTGGTTTTCAGCAATGTCAAAGCCGATCCCCTTCTTCGCTTTTCCGCTCTTGACCACAGAAAGCAGCTCGCGCCCGTTATTGCAGCAGAACTGGCCGATCACGGCCCCTTCCGTATGGATCGTTTTGAGCGCGGTTTTCGTTTCTTCATTGAAAAACGGATAGTCTTCCTCCCGGATGCGCTCCGTGATATCGGCCCCCCAGGATGCGTCCCTGTTTTCAAACGCTTCTTCCCATGCCGCCTTGTTTCCTTCGATGTATGGATCCATATAATCTCCTTTCCGTCCGTCGCTTCCCGTCAGAATGCGCAGTCGGCGCTCTCCGCCCGGCGAAGCAAAAAAATCAGCGCCTGGCTGTCCAGACGCTGATGAGACCGATTGCGGCTTCAAATCCCGCCAATCATCTTCGCAGGGTTTGAATAACAATCTTTTGGTGGAGGTGAGGGGAATCGAACCCCTGTCCGAAGATTCAGAAATATGGTTTTCTCCGAGCGCAGGCAGCGTTTTGACATTCCCTCTCCCGCACGCCCGATGCCAGGCTTACGGGTTCAGTAGCCTCTTGAGCCGAACCGCGCCGAGGCCCTCGCGGCTCCGTTCCCTACATCAATGACGCCGGTGGCCTGAGCCGTAGGCGCTCAGGGCCGACGCGCTGCACTTAGGCAGCGAAAGCGTACTGATTGTTGTCAGTTAATTTTTATTCCCCGTTTTAACGCGGCCAGGGTCCGCGGCTCGCTTACCATACCCCCGACGATCCCCGTCGAAACCAGTGCACCCCCCTGAATGGAATCAGCCGTCCCGGTTGTTGGTGCGCACCATCCGGGCCATTTCGCGCTTCACATCGCGCTCCGCCTGGCTTTCGCGCTTGTCATGCAGATGCTTGCCCACGCAGACGCCCAGGGTCATTTTCATGCGGCCGTCCTTTAAGTACACGTCCAGCGGCACCAGCGCGTATCCCTGGCGCTGCACCTGGCTGCCCAGCTTCCTGATTTCGCTCTTGTGAAGCAGCAGGCGTTTGGGCCGGAGCGGATCGGTGTTAAAAATATTGCCCTGCTCGTAAGGGCTGATATGCATGCCCTGCACGAAGACCTCGCCGTTTTTCACCATGGCAAAGCTTTCCTTCAGGTTCACCTTCCCCTGACGCATGGATTTGACCTCCGTGCCCTTGAGCTCCAGCCCGCATTCGATGCTTTCCTCGATGAAGAAATCATGCCGGGCTTTTTTGTTCTGCGCGATCGGCTTGACGCCCTTTTTCTTGGCCACGGCTCCTTCCTCCTTCATCGGTTCTGCGTCTTGACGCAGTCCATAGTATATCACATTGGAAACAGAATTGCAAATCCTGCGGCTTTCGTGTATAATCATTCGGGAAAGGTCATATTTCCGGATCAAGGGCGAGCGCCGGGCCGCGGCTTTGCGCTTTGCCGGAGCCCGAAGGAGGATTTTTATGCAGATCAAGGATTTGGCCCAAGCGGCGAGGCAGGCTTCGTATACGCTTTCTTCTCTGCCCGTTGCGGAGAGAAATAAGGCGCTTCAAGGCATTCAAAGCGCCCTGATCCGGTATTTCCCCCAGATCGACCGGCAAAACCAGGCGGATGTGCGGGCCGCGGAGGAAGAAAAGCTG
Source organism: Clostridia bacterium (assembly GCA_017541205.1). Classification (GTDB taxonomy): domain Bacteria; phylum Bacillota; class Clostridia; order Christensenellales; family Aristaeellaceae; genus RUG563. Next base: position 19,249 of record JAFXZO010000044.1, read on the forward strand.
GCCGGGCCGCTGCTCAAACGCCTGCGCTTTGACGAAAAAAAGCGAAAGGATGTCATCAGCGGCATCGATTCCCTGATCGCCTTGCCCGATCCTTTGGGCAAAACCACCCTGGCCCGGGAACTGACCCCGGGGCTGAACCTGTACCGCGTGTCCTGCCCCATCGGCGTGATCGGCGTGATTTTTGAATCCCGGCCGGACGCGCTGGTGCAGATCGCCACGCTGTGCTTAAAGAGCGGGAACGCCGCGCTGCTCAAGGGCGGGCGCGAGGCCCTGGGCACCAACAGGCTCTTGATGCAGGCCATGCAGGAAGGCGCGAAAGGGATATTGCCCGACGGCTGGGCCGCGCTGCTGGAAACGCGGGACGACGTAAAGGAAATGCTGGATCAGGACAAGTGGATCGATCTCATCATCCCGCGCGGCAGCAACGCGTTCGTCCGCTATATCATGGACAATACCCGCATCCCCGTGATGGGCCACGCGGAAGGCCTGTGCCATACGTATGTGGACGCCTCCGCGGATACAGACCAGGCTGTGAAGATCACCGTGGACGCCAAGACCCAGGCGCTGGCCGTGTGCAACGCGACGGAAACGCTGCTGGTGCACAGGGACATTGCCGCGGCTTTCCTGCCGCCCTGCGCGGACGCGCTTCGGGCAAAGGGCGTGCGGCTGCTGGGCGACGCGGAAACACGGAAAATCATCGCCTGCGAGCCCGCCGCCGACGCGGATTGGGAAACGGAATACCTGGACGCCATCCTGTCCATCAAGGTCGTTTCTTCCGTGGACGAGGCCATCGCCCACATCAACCGCTTTGGCTCGCATCATACGGACGCCATCCTGGCCCGGGATGAAAAAGCGCAGCAAAGGTTCCTTTCGGGCGTGGACAGCGCGGGCGTATACGTCAACTGCTCCACCCGCTTTGCCGACGGCTACCGCTACGGCTTTGGCGCGGAGGTCGGCATATCCACGGGCAAGCTCCACGCCCGCGGCCCCGTGGGGCTGGAAGGGCTGTGCACCTATAAATACCATCTGATCGGATCCGGCCAAACCGTGGGGGAGGCCGAAGCGGGCGTGATCCGCTATACGCACCGGGATCTGTGAATAATTGTGGAAACGCGGCGGGGAACGGCGTCTTTTCGGGGCCGTTCCCTGTTTGTATGCGCATTTTGTTATTTTATGATCCCCGTTCGACA
>JAFXZO010000004.1 GCA_017541205.1 Clostridia bacterium
GCCGGCCTTGGCGCGAGCCTGGGCGTCGGCGCCGCGATGGCCCAGACCATGCAGAGCGCCCTGAACCCCAACGCGGCCCCGCAGCCGCAGGCCGCCGCCGTGCCCGTCGCGGCCGCCGCCGGCGTCGCTGCCGCTGCCGCCGCGCCCGTTGACGCCGCGGAAACCAAATTCTGCTCCGAATGCGGCGCGCGTATCGCCCGTTCCGCCAAGTTCTGCCCCGAATGCGGCGCGAAGCAAAACTGATCCCCGAAAAAGTATCTATGGCAGGATGCGCGATCATCCTGCCATTTTTTTGCCTTGAAAACCGAATACTGCGAAAATACAACTTTTGTTATAAAATCGTCATAAATTTGTAAATAATTCCCGAAAAATCCTTGCGCGGCAGGGCGAAATGGTGCTATAATATTTCCATCCAATCAACCAATACGAAGGGAAGGGTATACATGGCAAGCAAGTTGATAAAAGAATTCAAGGAATTCGCGCTCAAAGGCAACGTGATCGACCTGGCGGTTGGCGTCATCATCGGCGGCGCGTTCAACAAAGTGGTCACCGCCGTGATCGATATTTTCCTCAATCCCCTGCTGGAGCGGCTGCCCAAGACCCCCGAAGGCGGCTCCGGCTTCACCGGCAGCCTCGTCAACTTCGCCGGCGTGCTGGTGGAATTCCTGCTCACCGCCCTGGTGCTCTTCGCCATCATCAAAGCCGTAAACAGCGCCAAGAACCTCAAGAAAAAGCCCGAAGAGAAGCCCGCCGAGCCCACCACCCGCGAATGCCCCTTCTGCTTTAGCGAAGTGAGCATCAAAGCCACCCGCTGCCCCCACTGCACCAGCGAGCTGCCCAAGTACGCCAAGTAAGCACCGCCATGCTGTACCGTCATTTCTTCTGGGATTTTGACGGGACGCTGTTCGACACCTACGGCCGCATCACCAGGGCCAGCGTGAACGCGCTTGAAGACCTTGGGGCTGCGGCCTCTTTCGATCAGGTGTATCCCGTCGTCAAGCGCTCCCTGACCACGTGCTATGAGCGCTTCGCCGCGCCGCTTGGCATTTCGCATGAAACCTTCCTGGACGCCTACCACGCGCACAGCGAATCGGAGGGCGCGTCTTCCATCCGGCCCTATCCCGGGGCCAAGGAAGCGCTTGAAGCCATCGTGCTTAGCGGCGGCCGCAATTACCTCTACACCCACCGGGGCGGCAGCGCCCAGCAGTGGATGGATCATTACGGCTTCACCCCGCTCTTCTGCGATCAGGTGACCCGCTGGGACCCCTTCCCCTTAAAGCCCGCGCCGGACGCGCTCAATTACCTTTGCGAAAAGCACCGTCTGGACAAACGCGAATGCGTCATGATCGGCGACCGGGACATCGACCTGGACGCCGGAAAAAACGCGGGCATGGCCTGCGCGCTCTTCGACCCGGAAAACTTCTACCCGGACTATGATACCCCCTGGCGGTTCAAGAGCATGCCCGCGCTCCATGCAGCCCTGATCGGCCAATAAATACGCTTTTCCCTTCCAGCCGGATCGTTCGGGATTCGGCTGGTTTTTTTGATTGATCCAAACCAATTCAAACAAATTGCTTTTTTACATTTTTATATGAAGAAACCCTTCTCAAAAGGTGAATTTTGTGTTATAATAGGTGAGTGAGCGTTCGTGCGCTCGCGGCTTTGGAAAACCGGTATTTCGGGAGGTATTTATGGCGACGGATTTGGATTTGAACGCCCAGGAAACGCAGTCCGCCACGCATTATGACGAGACGCAGATCCAGGTGCTGGAAGGCCTGGAGGCCGTGCGCAAGCGGCCCGGCATGTATATCGGCTCCACCGACGCGCGGGGCCTGCATCATTGCGTATATGAAATCGTGGACAACGCCATCGACGAGGCGCTGGCCGGCTTTTGCACGGAAATCATCGTGCGGCTGCATAACGACGGCTCCGTTTCCGTCAAGGACAACGGCCGCGGCTTTCCAGTGGGCATCCATCCCAAGATGGGGCGGCCCGCGGTGGAAGTCTGCCTGACGATCCTGCACGCGGGCGGCAAGTTCGGCGGCGAAGGCTATAAGGTGTCCGGCGGCCTGCACGGCGTGGGCGCGAGCGTGGTGAACGCCCTGTCCCGCCATATGCGCGTGGAGGTGCGCCAGGACGGCAAGATCTACGAGCAGGAATACAACATCGGCAAGGTCGAGTACGACCTGCGCGTGATCGGCGACACCCAGGAAACGGGCACCACCGTGCGCTTCTGGCCGGATATCCGCTCCGAGGAGAACCCGAACGGCGTGTTCGATCCGGGCATTGATTTTTCCTTCGACGTATTGAAGGCCCGCATCCGCGAAATGGCGTTCCTCAACAAGGGCATCAAGATCGTGCTGCGCGACGAGCGGCCCGAGGAGCCCGTCGAGCGCACCTTCCACTACGAAGGCGGCATCCGGGAATTCGTCAAGTACCTCAACAAAAACAAGGAGGTGCTCTTCCCCGAGCCCATTTACATGGAAGGCGTCAAGAACGAAGTGGCCGTCGAGGTCGCCATGCAGTACAACGACAGCTACAACGAAAACATCTACACCTTCGCCAACAACATCCATACCCCCGAGGGCGGCACGCACCTGATGGGCTTCCAAAGCGCCCTGACCCGCGCCATCAACGATTACGGGCGGCGCTATAAGATCTTAAAGGACGCCGACGCAAACCTGAAGGGCGAGGACACGCGCGAATCCCTGGCCGCGGTCATTTCCGTCAAAATGCACGAGCCGCAGTTTGAAGGCCAGACCAAATCCAAGCTGGGCAACAGCGAGGTGCGCCCCATTGTGGACAGCCTGGTGAGCGAAGGGCTGAACACCTTCCTGGAGGAGCACCCGACGGAAGCGAAGATCATCCTGGAAAGGTGCCTGGGCGCGGCGCGCGCGCGGGAAGCGGCCCGCAAGGCCCGGGACCTGACCCGGCGCAAGACCGTTCTGGAATCCGCGTCCCTGCCCGGCAAGCTGGCCGACTGCACGGAGCGCGATCCCGCCAAGTGCGAAATCTTCATCGTGGAGGGCGACAGCGCCGGCGGCAGCGCGAAAACGGGCCGCGACCGGCATTATCAGGCGATCCTGCCCCTGCGCGGCAAGATCCTGAACGTGGAAAAGGCGCGGCTGGACAAGATCCTCATCAACCAGGAAATCAAGAACATGATCACCGCCTTCGGCTGCGGCGTCGGCAATGAATTCAATATGGAAAAGCTGCGCTATCACCGCATCGTCTGCATGACGGACGCCGACGTGGACGGCGCGCACATCCGCATCCTGATGCTCACCTTCTTCTACCGCTATATGCGGCCCCTCATCGAAAACGGGTTCGTCTATATCGCCATGCCGCCGCTCTATAAGGTCACCAAGGGCAAGCAGGAGCATTACGTCTACGACGATAAGGAGCTGCAGCAGCTTTTGGATCAGCTGGGCCGCGATAACAAGGCCGAGATCCAGCGCTACAAGGGCCTTGGCGAAATGAGCTCCGAACAGCTCTGGACCACCACCATGAACCCCGAGACCCGCACCATGATGAAGGTGACCATGGAGGACGCCATGGCCGCGGACGAGATCATCTCCCTCCTCATGGGCGATAAGGTGGAGCCCCGCCGCGAGTTCATCGAGCAGAACAGCGAACTGGCTGTGCTGGACTTCTAAGGGACGGAGGAGATTCTGGGGGAACCGTTCTTTGGAGGCCAAAGAACGGTTTCCCCAGGCCCCTTCCAAGAAAGCCAATTTTTTCTGCGTAGGAAGGAATTGCGTCATGAAAAAGCTGATTTGTTTTGCACTGTGCCTGTTATTGTTCGTTCCCTCCGCCCTGGCGGAAACCGCGCCGCGGAAGCTTACGGAGGACGAGCCGCTCTATACCTCGCTGTATGAAAGAAGCATGGAGCTGGCGTATCTGTTCGATGAAGCGCTTCGCAGCGATGAATATCTCCAACTGTTTTTGCCTGACCTGACGGCGGTTGAGGAAACGCTTTCCCTGCTTTGGGCGCAGGATTTCACCCAGCCCTGTGATACGGCGGTGGTGCAGTCCGAAGAGCTTCTGGCCACGCCGTACGTGCAGCTCCTTCCGGCTGAAAAGAGCAGTTTATCCGCGAACCTGACGGAATATATCAAGGAGCGGCTGTATAACGCGGGCGGGAGCATTCTCACTGCGCTGGACAGCGACGCTTCCGCTATCGTGCTATTGGAGAATATCCTCGCCTTCTCGGACGCCTATATCTGCCCGGAGGAGCTGACCAGTCCCTGCTTCGTGCTGATGCAGTATGGCGGGCCGTACGCCTTCCTGGTCACCTTCTGTCCCACGCTGAACGGCACGGTCATCGCCAACGCCCGCTTCATCCCTTCCCGCGCGGCGGACAATTTGAACTTGCCCGCTGAACGACCGCAATAATCTCCTGAAAGGAAGTACCTTCCATGAGTGATATTAAAGACAGGCTGATTCCCACGGACTTGGAACACGAAATGCGGCAGAGCTTCATCAGCTATGCCATGTCGGTCATCGTGGACCGCGCGCTGCCCGACGTGCGGGACGGCTTAAAGCCCGTGCACCGGCGCATCCTCTACGATATGAACGAATTGGGCATGACGCCGGACAAGCCCTTCCGCAAGTCCGCCCGTCTGGTGGGCGACGTGCTGGGCAAATTCCACCCGCACGGCGACAGCTCCGTTTACGACGCGATGGTGCGCCTGGCGCAGGATTTCAACATGCGCTATATGCTGGTGGAAGGCCAGGGCAATTTCGGCTCCGTGGACGGCGACGGCGCGGCTGCCATGCGTTATACGGAAGCGCGCATGAGCAAGATCTGCACCTATATGCTCCAGGACATCGACAAGGACACGGTGGATTTTTACCCGAACTTCGATGAAACCCTGATGCAGCCCGCGGTGCTCCCCTCCCGTTTCCCCAACCTCCTCGTCAACGGCACCAGCGGCATCGCCGTGGGCATGGCGACGAACATCCCGCCGCATAACCTGGGCGAAGTGATCGACGGCGCGATCTGCCTGATCGACAATCCGGACGCGACACTGGACGACCTGATGGAGCACATCAAGGGCCCGGACTTCCCCACCGGCGGCATCATCCTGGGCCGCAGCGGCATCCGGGAGGCCTACCATACGGGCCGCGGGCGGATCATCACCCGCGCCAAAACCGAGATCGAATCCATGGCGACAGGACGGGACCGCATCATCGTGACGGAGATCCCCTACGCGGTCAACAAGGCGCGCCTGGTGGAAAAGATCGCCGAGCTGGTGCACGAAAAGCGCCTGGACGGCATCAGCGATATCCGCGACGAATCCGACCGCAACGGCATGCGCATCGTGATCGAATTAAAGCGCGACGTGCAGGCGCAGGTCGTATTGAATTATCTCTACAAGCACACCCAGATGCAGGACACCTTCGGCGTCATCATGCTGGCGCTGGTGAACGGCGAGCCAAAGGTGCTGTCCCTGCGGGACGCTTTGTACCATTACATCCTGCACCAGGAGGACGTGGTCACCCGCCGCACCAAGTACGATCTGGACAAGGACCTGGCCCGCGCGCACATTTTGGAGGGCCTGCTCAAAGCCCTGGACAACATCGACGAGATCGTGCACATCATCCGCCACAGCCCGGACACGCCCACCGCGAAAACGACCCTGATGGAGCGCTTTGAATTCTCCGATAAGCAGGCCCAGGCCATCCTGGACATGCGCCTGGCCCGCCTGACCGGCCTGGAGCGCGAAAAGCTGCTGCAAGAATACCAGGAATTGGAGAAGGAAATCGCGTACCTGCAATCGTTGCTGGCCGACAAGCATTTGCTGCTGGGCGTCATCAAGGAAGAGCTGCTCCAGATCAAAGCCAAGTTTGCCGATCCCCGGCGCACGGAGATTTCCGCGGTGGAGGGCGAAATCGACATCGCGGATCTGATCGCGGTGGACGACATGGTGGTGACGCTGACGCACTTTGGCTATGTCAAGCGCCTCTCCAAATCCACCTACCGCGCCCAGGGCCGCGGCGGCAAGGGCGTCTCCGCCATGACCACGCGCGAGGACGACTATGCCGAGAACATCCGCATCGTCAACTCGCATGAGCCGATCCTCTTCTTTACCAACCGCGGCCGCGTTTACACCCTCACCTGCTTCCAGATCCCCGAGGCGGGGCGCACGGCGCGCGGCACCGCCATCGTGAACCTCCTGCAATTGGCGGGCGGCGAAAAGGTGACCACCATGATCCCCATGCCGGAAATGGACGAGGGCAAATACCTCATCATGGCCACGCGCGACGGCCTCATCAAGAAAACGGCGCTCAGCGAGTTTGAAAACCTGCGCAGATCCGGCCTGATCGCCATCGTCCTCAACGAAGGCGACGAGCTGATCGGGGTTGAAATGTGCCGCGACGGGGAAGAATTGCTCCTGGGCACCAGGAAGGGCAAGGCCATCCGCTTTGCCGAGCGCCACGTGCGCTGCATGGGCCGCGTGAGCCACGGCGTCAGGAGCATGAAGCTGGACGAAAACGACCAGGTGACCGACCTGTGCGTGATCGAGGAGGACTGCCACGTGCTCTCCATCGCCGAAAACGGCTACGGCAAGCGCACCGATCCCGAGGCGTACCGCGAGACCGGCCGCAACGGCAAGGGCATCATCGCCATGGCGCTGACCGAGAAAACCGGCGATCTGGTGGCCCAGCTCATGGTGCACCCGGACGAGGCTATCCTCCTCATCACCGACGACGGCACCATCATCCGCACCCCCGTTTCCGATATCCGCATCTGCGGCCGCGCCACCCAGGGCGTCCGCCTCATGCGCGTGAGCGAGGGCAGCCGCATCGTGGCCGTCGCCCGGGCGGAAAAGGAAGAAGAAGCGGAAGAAGAAAACGAGGACGAAGAATAAGAATACTGGGGGAAACCACTCTTTGGAGGCCAAAGAGCGGTTTCCCCCAGACCCCCTTCCGAGAAAGCCTCTTTTTTCCATAATAATCGTTGAACAATCATGGAGGACGATTTCATGAAAAAAATACTCTCTGCCGCCCTCTTCACGTTATTGCTGTTCTCCCTCTCCCTGCCCGCCCGCACGGAGGAGACCGAACCGGAGAGCTTTAAGAGCGGAGATTATACCTATATCGTGCCGGAGGACGGAACGGCTCAGATTACAAGTTATGGAGGGGATGGGCAAGATATTGTTATTCCGGATAAACTATCGGGATATCCTGTTCGTGCGATTGGAGATAGCGCGTTTTACAGATGTTCCTGCCTGACAAGCGTTACCATTCCAGATAGCGTGGTAAAGATTGGTACAAATCCCTTCGCTCACTGTAGAAAACTCTCAAAAGTGAAAGTTTCTCCAGATCATCCAACGCTTGCGGTTATCGATGACGTCCTCTTTTCAAAACAGGATAAGCGATTGATTTGCTATCCCATGGGAAAGCAGGAAACAGAATACCAGATTCCTTCCGGTATAAAAATCATTGGGGAAGGCGCGTTTTACGAGTGCTCCAGTCTGGCCTCCGTTTCTATTCCCGACAGCGTCACTTTCATTGGGGAAGTCGCGTTTTACGAGTGCTCCAGTCTGGCCTCTATTTATATTCCCAACAGCGTCACTTTCATTGGGGAAGGCGCGTTTTTATGTTCCAATTTAGCCTCCATTTCTATCCCCGATAGCGTCACTTCCATTGAAGATTATACGTTTTGCTGGTGTTTTAGTCTGGCCTCCATTAATATTCCCAACAGCGTCACTTCTATTGGAGATTGTGCGTTTGACGGGTGTTCCAATCTGGCCTCCATTTCTATTCCCGACAGCGTCACTTCTATCGGAGATGATGCGTTTTCCGGATGCCCCAATCTGACTCTCACGGTCGTCCGGGACAGTTACGCCGCCCGATACTGTAAGGAAATCGGCCTGAATTATACCTATACTGATAGCCTGGACTGGCTGAACAACTGAATTCCCGGACATGAAAGAGAAAAAAGGAGTTTCTTTGTGACAACAAAGCAAAAAACCCTGGTGGGCGGCGTGTCCATTTTGGGCGTTGCCGGGATCATCTGCAAGATCGTGGGGGTTTTGTACCGCATTCCCCTGGCCCATTTGATCGGGCCGGAGGGCATGGGAGTCTACCACAAGGTGTATCCGGCGTACAACCTGCTGCTCACCATTTCCTCGGCCGGCCTGCCGGTGGCGATCTCCCGGATGGTGGCGCATTACGTGACGGTGGAGGACCCGAACAACGCCCGGCGCATATTCAAGATGGCGATGCGGATGCTGCTGGCGCTGGGCTTACTCACCACGCTGCTGATGCTCCTCTTTTCCGGCCAATTGGCGGCCTGGCAGGGCACGGCGGAAACGAAGGCGGGCTACATGGCCATCGCGCCGAGCCTGTTTTTCGTGTGCGTCATGAGCGCGTACCGCGGCTTTTTGCAGGGGCAAAGGAACATGGTGCCCACGGCGGTCAGCCAATTGATCGAGCAGATCGGGCGCGTTTTTATCGCCCTGCCGCTGGCGTACCTGGGCATGCGGCGCGGCGGTGTGGCCCTTGGCGCGGCGGGCGCGCTGCTGGGCAGCACGACGGCGGAGGGCGCGGCGCTTTTGTTCATGCTCTTTCGCCACCGAAAGGCGGACCGGGCGCTCAGCCTGATCGCCCAGCAGCAGGGCGCGAAGCCGCTTGAAAACGGCACGATCGCCAGGCGGCTGATTTACGTGGCCATCCCCATTACCCTGGGCGCCTGCATCGTGCCCCTGGCCGGGTTTATCGATTCGATCATGCTCACCCAGCTCATGGAGCAGGCGGGCATGCCGGCGGAGGACGCGCTGATCCGCTATGGGGCCTACGCGGGGCCCGTTTTGACCCTCATCAACGTGCCGACGGCGCTCGCCATGGCCATGAGCACCAATTTGGTGCCGGATATCGCCTCGGGCCTCGCGCGCGGCGAAAAAGAATACGTGGCGAAGGAAGCGGGCGTCGGCCTGCGCATGGCGGCGGTGGTCGGCTTTCCCTGCTCGGTGGGCATGAGCCTGCTGGCCCAGCCCATCCTGTATCTGTGCTACCGGGGCAGCTACACCGCCATGCAGCTTGACGTGGCGGCGGAGCTATTGCAGATCTCCTCGCTGACCATCGTGCTCTTTACCATGGTGCAGGCGACCAGCGGCATCCTCCAGGGCGCGGGCAAGCAGCGCATCCCCATGTACACGCTGGTGATCGGCGTGGCGTTGAAGATCGCGCTCAACTATACGCTGGTGCGCATCCCGGGGGTGGATATCCACGGCGCGCCCTGGGCCTCGCTCCTTTGCTACACGGCCAGCATGATCCCGAACCTGTTCTTCGTGACCAAATACACGGGCTACCGTTTCAATGCTATGGATGTGGTGCTCAAGCCCCTCTTGTGCGCCGCGGTCATGGGCGGGCTGGTCTTTGCCCTGTGGCGCTTCGGCTTTGGCGATCCGGGGCATCTGAACGGGTTCAGGCTGACGGCGGGCATCCTGCTGTGCGTGTTGCTCGGCGCGGCCGTATACGTGCTGCTCGCGCTCAAAACCGGCGCGGTCAGCAAGGAGGATCTGCCCGGCAAAATCAGGAGGTTCATCAAATGAACAGGATCACCGTGGTATCCCTGGGTCCCGGGCCCCGGGAGTATTTGACGCTGGGCGCGCTGGATGCGCTGAAGCGGGCCGAAAAAATCATCCTGCGCACCGCGCTTCGCTGCGACGCGGCGGATTATCTGAAGGAAATCGGTTTAACGTTTGAAACGCTGGATCATTTGCACGAGGCATGCGAGGATTTTGACGAGCTCAAAGCCCGCGCGGCGGCGTATCTCCTGGCCGAAGCGGAAAAGTCGCCCGTATGCTACGCGGTGTTCGACGCCTCCGCCGATGAAACGGTGGCGGCGCTGCGGGAAAAGGAAAACGTGGAATTGCTGGCCGGGGTGCCCCTGTCCGCGCCGTTCCTCGCCGCCGCCCCGCAGCAGGAAAAAATCGAGATCCAGGCGGCCAGCGGCCTGGAAATCACCTCCATCCAAAACCCGCTGCTGATCCTGGAATGCGATTCGCGCATGCTGATGGGCGAATGCAAGCTGCAATTGCTGGACTGGTACGATCCCGACCGGGAGGCGTACTTCTTTCCCCCGTCCGACGCTCCCGTGCGGGCTTATCTGCGCATGCCGCTTGCCGAGTTGGACCGCCAGCCCCGATACGACCACACCTGCGCCGTGCTGATCCCGCCGCAAAAGCTGACGGAAAAAAAGCGCTTCGATTTTTACGATCTGGTGCGCGTCATGGGCATCCTGCGCGCCGAGAACGGCTGCCCCTGGGATAAGGAGCAGACGCACGAAACCCTGCGCAAATACCTGATCGAGGAAGCCTACGAAACCGCCGCGGCCATCGACGAAGGGGACTGGGACCACGTGGCGGATGAATTGGGCGACGTGCTGCTGCAGGTGGTGTTCCAGGCCAATATCGGCCGCCAATACGGCACCCTGGAGCTGTCCGACATCACCACCCACATCTGCCGCAAAATGATCGACCGGCACCGGCATATTTTCGGCACGGACACATGCGAAACGGCGGAGGACGTGCTCAAAAACTGGGAGAAGATCAAAAAAGAAGAGCGCGGCTATCAGACCCAGACAGAGGTGCTCCGCGGCGTTCCCGTCAGCCTGCCGCCCCTCATGCGCGCCTCCAAGGTGCAAAAAAAGGCGCGCGACGTGGGCTTTGATTGGTCCGACCCGCGCGACGCCCTGGATAAAGTCCGCGAGGAAGCGGATGAGGTACGGCAGGAATTGGATACAAACGGCGACGGCCTGGAAATGGAGCTGGGCGATTTGTTCTTCGCGTGCGTGAACGCCGCCCGGCTTTCCGGCGTAGACGCCGAGGGCGCTCTCCAAAAAGCCACCGAAAAGTTCATTTCCCGCTTTTCCGCAATGGAAAATGCGATTTTGCAGGCAGGAAAACGCTTTCAGGACTTGACAATATCAGAAATGGATGTATACTGGGAGAGTAGTAAAAAGCGCGTGCCGAAGTAAGCCGCGCGTAAAACACAGAACATAATGGAGGTTACGTTCATGAACAAGTCCGAATTGATCGTTGCGCTGGCTCAGAAAGCCGAACTGTCCAAGAAGGATGCCGAAAAAGCCGTTAACGCTTTTGTGGAAGTTGTTACCGAAACCCTCAAGGCTGGCGATAAAGTGCAGCTGGTCGGCTTTGGCACTTTTGAGAGCAAGGCCCGTCCCGCCCGCACCGCCCGCAATCCCCGCACCGGCGAAGAAATCAAGATCGCTGCCAGCAAGACTGCCGCGTTTAAGGTTGGCAAGGGCCTCAAGGACAGCATCAACTGATTTTGCTTCACATCTTCAAGCCGTACCCGCGGGTACGGCTTTCCTTAACTGTAAATAAAGGAGTCCTTCCCTTGCGTTTAGATAAATACCTGAAGGTTTCCCGCATCATCAAGCGCCGCACCGTGGCCAAGGAAGCCTGCGACGGCGGACGCGTCAGCATCAACGGCAAGGTCAGCAAGGCCGGGGCCGAGGTCAAAGAGGGCGACGTGATGGAGATCCGCTTTGGCAACCGCGTCGGCCGCTACGAAATCACGGACGTAAAAGAGGTCGTGCGCAAAGAAAACGCCGCCGAAATGTACCGCGTGCTGGAAGAAAGCCCCGAAATCGCCGCAGAGCGCGGATGAAGCCCGCTTCGATAAACCGTTGGATGTGCTGACCGTACAGATGCTGTCCAATGGTTTTCGCTTGGCGATCCAGCCGGAGGAGGTTCTTTTGTATGCCAGACAGCCGTAACGCGGATATTGCATAAAAAAGCCCTGAAAGCTCGCGCTTCCAAGGCTTTCTATGCTTCGGGCATTACTTCGATTTCAGGATCTTCATCACCGGCTTGGCGATCAGCAGGGCCAAAATCATGCAGATCAGGGTGTCCGGGATCAGGTAGGTGCCGTTATAGACCAGGCTGGCCCACGGCGCGGTATCCCAGAACATGATGCCCGCCAGGGTCGCCGACAGGGCGCGGCCGAGCGCCGCGATGGCCATGGCGCAGTAGAGGCCCCACGTCTTGGGAAGGCGCCTGGCAAGGCCGGTCAGGCCCAGGGCCGCGAAGGCCAGCAGATAATCCAGCGCGAACTGCCATATATTGGCAAACCAGCCGCCCTGAAAATATTGCAGCACGCCGTAGGCCAGGCCCGCCAATAAGCCGGGGCCGATGCCGAACGCGGCGGAAAAGAGCATCAGGGGAAGCATGGAGCCGGGGGTCACGGAACCGCCCTGAGGCATCCGGTACAGCCGGATGCAGGAAAGAACGAAGGAAAGCGCGATCGCCAGCGCGCCGTAGGCCACCGTTTTCGCCGTCCATGTTTTCGCGGTTTTGCCGATCACCAGCAGCATCACGCCCAGAACGATCAGCACGCCCACGGCGATCCAGATGGTGCCGGGCGTTTCGCCAAACTTTTTCAGCGCCTCCTGGAGCCAGGTGGGATCCGCTTGGGCTGCCGCTTCCTGGGCGCCCTCCTCCGCCAATGCCGTGGAAAACAACCAATCCATAGAAAATACCTCCTTTTGTATGGTCTGCATCCGACATACAAAAACCCACACGCTTTCGCATGTGGGAAACGGTTCGCACGCGGGGAAAGATCCCGCGCGCCGCTTCCCTCCGGTAGGATGATCTACACAGGTTCAAAGGGTTCTCTCTCAGCCGCTTTGCGCGGCGCCCCCAGCGGATGCACGCGTATTATTATAGCATGATCTTGCAGTCTGTCAAGGAGAAACCAAAATGGAACACCATTTTTTTGCCTACATCAACCGCATGAAGTTCATCCAGCGCTGGGGCCTGATGCGCAATACCATGCCCGAAAACGACATGGAGCACGCGCTGCAGGCCGCCATGATCGCCCACGCCATCGCCGTAATGGGCAACGTGCGCTATCAGCGCGGGTACAACGCCGAATACATCATGGCCCTGGCCATGTATCACGACGCCAGCGAGGTCATCACCGGCGATCTGCCCACGCCCATCAAGCATCATAACCCCGCCATCAAGCAGGAATACAACAAATTGGAGGACATCGCCGCGCAAAAGCTGATCGGCATGCTGCCCCCCGATTTGCGCGATTATTATACCCCCCTCATCGCCCACGACGAATCCGCCAAGGAATGGGTGATCGTTAAGGCGGCGGACCGCATCTGCGCCTACATCAAATGCCTGGAGGAGCGCAAGGGCGGCAACCAGGAGTTTGAATCCGCCCGCAAATCCGTCAAAAAGACCCTGGATCAGTTTGACCTGCCGGAGATCCAGGATTTCATCGCCCAGTGCGTGCCCGGCTTCGCCATGACGCTGGACGAGATTTCCGAGGAATAGGAGACGCGGACCCCTTTCCCGGAAAGCATCTTTTCCTTTTTCATCGGTTGAAAGAAAGGGTATCTATGCAAGAAACACTGATGATCCTGGTGCGTTATCACGCCGACGTGCCCCGGCTCGAAAAGCTGCCGCAGGGGGATTGGATCGACCTGCGCGCGGCGGAGACCGTAGAGATGAAGGCCGGGGAATACCGTTTGATCTCCCTTGGCGTATCCATGAAGCTGCCAAAGGGATATGAAGCCCACGTGGCCCCCCGCTCCTCCACCTTCAAAAAGTGGGGCATTCTGATGACCAACAGCGTGGGCGTGATCGACGAAAGCTACTGCGGCGACAGCGACCTTTGGTATTTTTCCGCGCTTGCCATGCGCGATACGCGCATCGAATTCGGCGACCGCATCTGCCAGTTCCGCCTGGTGGAAAAAATGCCGCGGGTGGATTTTGAAGAAGTACCCTTCTTATCCGACGCCGACCGGGGCGGTTTCGGCTCCACGGGAGAAAGATGACATGAATATTGATTCGTTGCCGCCTTCGATCCGCCGGCTCGTGGAAGGCCGGCCCTATACCGAAAACACCACCGGCATGTCCGGCGCGAGCGTGCTGATCTTTCCGGACCTCGTGCTCAAATCCTTTCGGCCAAACGCGCTGACCGAGGGCACCGTGCAAATGCTCGGCTGGCTTCAGGGCCGCCTGCCCGCGCCGCGGGTGGAAGCGTACGAGAACACGGGCGAAACAGCCTTTTTGCTCATGTCCCGCATCCCCGGCAAAATGGCCTGCGACAAAGAATACCTGAACGCGCCGGACAGGCTCGTTTCCCTGCTCGCGCAGGCGATCCATATGCTCTGGCAGGTGGATATCAGCGATTGCCCGCGTTCCCGCTCCCTGGATTCGGAGCTGGCGCACGCCCGGTACAGCCTGGAAAACGGCCTGGTGGACGTGGACAACATGGAAAAGGACACCTTGGGCCCCGGCGGCTTTGAAAACCCGGAGCAATTGCTGCGCTGGCTGGAAAACAACAAACCGCCGCTGGAACAAGCGTTTTCCCACGGGGATTGCTGCCTGCCCAACATTTTCTTTTCCGGCGATCGGGTGAGCGGCTTCATCGACCTGGGCGATTCCGGCGTCGCCGACAAATGGCGCGATCTGGCGCTTTGCTACAGGAGCCTCAAGCACAACACCGACGGCACCTATGGCCCCGTCGTGCCCGGTTTGCGTCCTGAACGCCTGTTTGACGCGCTGGGGATCGTCCCCGATTGGGACAAGCTGCGCTATTATATCCTGCTGGACGAATTTTTTTGAAAATCATAAAAGGAGGAACTCACCATGCCCACCCTGCACAACACCGCTGCCAAAGGCGATTTCGCGCCTACCGTCCTCATGCCCGGCGATCCGCTCAGGGCCAAATTCATCGCCGATACCTACCTGGAAAACGCCAAGCTGGTCAACAACGTGCGCGGCATCCAGGGCTACACCGGCGAATACAAGGGAAAACGCGTGTCCGTCATGGCCAGCGGCATGGGCATGCCGTCCATCGGCATCTATTCCCACGAATTGTTCTCCGAATACGACGTGCAGAACATCATCCGCGTGGGCTCCGCCGGCATGATCAGCCCCAAGCTGCGCATCCGGTCCATCGTCGCGGCCATGAGCGCCTATTCCAATTCCAATTACGGCGCGCAGTTCGGCTTCAGGGGCAACCTGGCCCCCTGCTGCTCCTATGAGCTGCTGGAAAAGGCCGTCGCCGCGGCGCGGCGGAAGGGCGTCATGATGCCCGTCGGCCCCGTCTATTCCTCCGACATCTTCTATGACGAATCAGAGCCCAAGCCCGCCGCGGTGCTTAAGAATCTGGGCGTGCTGTGCGTGGAGATGGAAGCCTACGCCCTGTACCTGAACGCCGCCCGCGCCGGAAAGAACGCGCTGTCGCTGCTCACGATCTCGGACAACGTGTTCACCGGCGAATGCCTCACAGCCCAGGAGGTGCGCGAAACCTTCACCCAGATGATGGAAATCGCGCTGGAAATCGCGTGAGGCTGCTGGTCAGCGCGTGCCTGCTGGGCCTGTGCTGCCGCTACGACGGCGGAAGCAAGCCCTGCCCCGCCGTGATCGCCTTTGCGGACAAAAATGAAATCGTGCCCGTTTGCCCGGAGCAGCTGGGCGGCCTGCCCACGCCCCGGCCTCCGGCGGAGATCCAAAAGAACGGCCGTGTTATGAACCGCGAAGGGCAGGATGTGACCGCCGCCTATGAAAAGGGCGCAGAGGAAGCGCTTCGCCTGTGCCGGATGCTGCATTGCGAGGGCGCGGTCCTCAAAGCGCGCAGCCCCTCCTGCGGCTGCGAAAATGTGTACGACGGCTCCTTTTCCGGCGTCCTGATTCCCGGCCAAGGGATCGCCGCCCAGCGGTTAGCCGCCGCCGGCATCCCCCTGTGGAGCGAAGAAAACCTGCCAATACTGGAAGAATGATCGTAAGGAAACCCCCGGACGCTGCAAAAACGGCGCCGGGGGCTTTTGTCTTTTGGACGTGCTGTTTTCATGAATTGCCTGGATCACAGCACTTTATTGAGAAAATCCTTGGTGCGCTGCTGCTTGGGGTTGGTGAAGATTTCCTCCGGGGTGCTCTCCTCCACGATCTGGCCTTCGTCCATGAACAGCACGCGATCCGCCACCTCGCGCGCGAAGCCCATTTCATGGGTGACCACGGCCATGGTCATGCCCTCGCGGGCCAGGTTCTTCATCACGTCCAGCACCTCGCCCACCATTTCCGGGTCGAGGGCGCTCGTCGGCTCGTCAAAGAGCATCACCTCCGGCTCCATGCACAGGGCGCGCACGATGGCAATGCGCTGCTTCTGGCCGCCGGAAAGCTGATTGGGGTAGGCCTTGGCCCGATCCAAAAGATTAACGCGCTTGAGCA
>JAFXZO010000045.1 GCA_017541205.1 Clostridia bacterium
CGAAGGGGTCCCACCTGTTCCCATACCGAACACAGAAGTTAAGCCCTTCAGCGCCGATGGTACTTGGCTGGACACGGCCCGGGAGAGTAGGTCGTCGCCGGATTCCATGAAGAAGCGATTCGAGAGGATTGCTTCTTTTTTCATGCCTATTGACAGAAAAGCGCAGGGCAATATAATAGAATTGTGCCGGAAAGAAGACTGTATTCCTGAAGAATAGACCACACGGAAAAGAAGGTATGGAATATGAAATGGTATATCGAACGATCGGCGGAAATGGAAAGCTTCACACCCATCTATTCCGTCTGCGGGGACGACTGCGCGGTATGTCCGCGATACCTGGCACGAACGGAGCAGGAGCTGCAAGAGACCGCGGTCTTTTGGAAAAAGACCGGGTGGCGCGATCATGTAATGACCAATGAAGAAACGCGCTGCCATGGCTGCGGGACGCGCGGAACATGCTCGTTTATGCTGCTTCCATGCATCCGGACGCACCAGGTGAAAAGCTGTAAAGAATGTTCGTCGTTTCCTTGCACCAAAATCGACGATATGCTGGCGCGGTCCCTGGAAAAACAGGAACAGTGCCGAAAAGCCTGCGAAAACGAAACAGAATACAGTATGCTATGTCGAGCTTATTACGAAAAAGAGAAGAATTTGCGCGAAAAGCCTTGCTGCGACAGCGGAGAATAAAGAACGCGGGACTGCATTGCGCAGCCCCGCGAACGATTTTTTTGGAACAAATGAGCGGCCGTTATGCCCGCAGCACGGCGCCGAACTGATCTTTGCTGATTTTGAGGGCTTTTTCGACGAGGCCGTTGATCTCATCCTCGGTGAGCGTATGATCGGCGGCCCGGAAGGTAAGGGAGAAAGCCGCGGACTTGAACCCGATGCCGATCTGGATACCGCGGAACACGTCAAACAGACGGATGTCTTCGAGCATTTTGCCGCAGCCTTTGCGCAGCGCTTCCATCAGAGGACCGATTTGCTGGCTGTCTTTCATGACGAGGGCCAGGTCGCGGTTCACGGCGGGGAAGCGCGCAATGGGCTTGACTTCGCCCATGGGAAGGGTATTTTCAAAGAAGCGGGGCATATTGACCACGGCCACGTACACCCGGCCCGACAGATCGAAGCGCTCCGCTGCGTCCGGATGCATTTCGCCGATCACGGCCAGGAGCTGTCCATCCAAAGTGGAAAGAGCCGCCCGGCGGCCCGGATGCAGATAGGGTTCGTCGCAGCCGGCAATGGTGTATGCGATGCCGGCCTGACGGCACAGGGCTTCCACGACGCCGCGAATCTGATAGAAATCCGTCCCGCCGCCGTACATGCCCAGCGCCAATTCCGGCGTTTCCACGGGCAAACCGTCCGAAGTCTTTTTTATCCCGTCATAGATCGTACCAAGTTCGTACAGGCGGACGCTTTCATTGCCGTTTTTCATGTTGGTCGCGATCGTTTTGAGCAGGCCCGGCAGCACAGTGGTGCGCATACAGGAGGTATCCTCGCCCAAGGGATTGCGGATCATGATGGGCTGACAGCGGACGTCATCTTCCTTCAAACCGAGCAACTGCATGGATTTGGGGGAAATGAAGGAGAACGTCATGGTCTCAAAGAAGCCCATACCGGTCAGCTGGCCGCGCACAACGCTTTCGCGCCTGCCCGCATCGTTCAGGCCGCCCATGGGGGTTTCGCCGCGCAGGTGGGTGATGGGAATACGGTCATAGCCCGCATAGCGCAGCACTTCTTCGCAAATATCGGCTTCCTGCTCGATATCCTGACGGAAGGCAGGCGCGGTGACCACCATTTCGTCGCCGTTCCTGGCGACGGAGAATTGCAGCTTCCGCAGGATCGTTTCCATTTCCTCGGGCGCGATATCAACGCCTGTGCGGCGCGCCATGCGAGCGCAGGATACGGTGAGGGTGACGGGCTGAACGGGGCGGGGATAGAGGTCGATCACGCCGGATACGACGTCGCCGGCGTCCAGTTCATTGACCATCTGGCAGGCGCGCAGCAGGGCGTCCATCACCGTGGCCGGGGAAACGCCGCGCTCAAAGCGGCCGGAGGATTCCGTGCGGATGCCCAGAGAACGGGCGGTCACGCGGATGCAGGCCCGGTCAAAGGACGCGCACTCAAAGAGCACCTCTTTGGTGTTTTCCGTGATTTCGCTTTCTTCGCCGCCCATGATACCGGCCAGGCCGGTGGGGCCCTGTTCATCGCAGATCATCAATTCCGTGCCGTTCAAGGCGTATTCCTTGCCGTCCAGGGTGGTCAGCTTTTCGTCCTGATTGGCTTTGCGCACGATAATGTGCTTGCCGCGCACCTTATCCAGGTCAAAGGCGTGCATGGGATGGCCGGTTTCCAGCATGATGAAATTGGTGATATCCACCATGTTGTTGATGGAGCGCATGCCGGCGGCATACAGATACTGACGCAGCCACAGCGGGCTTTCGCCGATGCGCACGTTTTTGATGACTTTGGCGGCGTACCGGGGGCAAAGATCGCTTTCCAGCACGTCCACCTTGGCGTAATCATGGATGTCGCCGCCGACCTCTATGACCTTGATTTCGGGCAGCTTGAGCGGCGTATCCATGGCGGCGGCTGTTTCGCGGGCCACGCCCCAGACGGACAGACAATCAGGGCGATTGGCCAGGATTTCAAAATCGATCACCGTGTCGTCCAGGCCGAAAATAGGCCGGACATCCTCTCCGACGGGGTGATCTTCCCGGAAAATCAGCAGCCCGGCGGAGCCGACGGAGGGGTACAGCTCCACCGGAACGCCGATCTCGGGACCGGAGCAGAGCATGCCATAGCTTTCCACGCCGCGCATCTTGCTTTTTTTAATGACGAGGCCGCCGGGCAGATGCGCGCCGATCTTGGCGACGGGCACCAGGATGCCTTCGGCGACGTTCGGCGCGCCGCACACGATCTGCAAAGGCTCGCCCTCGCCCACGTCCACGGTGCAAACGTGCAGATGATCGCTGTTCTCGTGATCCCGGCAGGTGAGCACCCGCCCCACCACCACGCCATCCAGCTCGGGGGCGAGGGGTTCCGTGCCCTCCACGCCGGTGCCGGTCATCACCATGCGGCTTTCATACGCAGCGGCGGTGACGGGAATATCCGCGTATTGCTTTAACCATTTCATGGATACTTTCATTGTTGTTCTCCCTCCCCATCTTATCGGAATTGCCTGAGGAACCTCATATCGCCCTCATACAAAAGCCGCATGTCCCGGATGCCATAACGCAGCATGGTGATGCGTTCCACCCCGATGCCGAAGGCAAAACCGGAATAGACTTTGGAATCAATTCCGCACATTTCCAGCACCTTGGGATTCACCATGCCGCAGCCAAGCACCTCGATCCAGCCGGTGCCCTTGCAGATGCGGCAGCCCTTGCCGTGGCAGTTGAAGCAGGTCAGGTCCACCTCGGCGCTGGGCTCGGTGAAGGGGAAGAAGGAGGGACGGAAGCGCACCTCGATATCGCTGCCGTAGAGGCGCTTGGCGAAAGCGTCCAGCGTGCCCTTCAAATCGGCCATGGTAACGTCTTTATCGATGACCAGCCCTTCGATCTGATGGAACACGGGGCTGTGGGTCGCGTCCACCTCGTCCGCGCGGAACACCCGGCCGGGGCATACGATGCGGATGGGCGGCTTCTGGGACAGCATGGTGCGCGCCTGGACCGGGCTGGTCTGGGAGCGGAGCACGATGTTATCGTCGATATAAAAGGTGTCCTGCGCGTCGCGGGCGGGGTGGTTCTTGGGCACGTTGAGCAATTCAAAATTATAAAGGTCCAGCTCCACTTCCGGCCCTTCCACCACGGAAAACCCCATGCTCGTGAAGCAATCCAGCACTTCCTTGAGCACCAGGTTCATCGGGTGCTCCGCGCCGGTCAGCGGCAGGTCGCGCGGCTCGGTCACGTCGATGGCTTCGTTGGCCAGGCGCGCTTCCTTTTCCTTGGCGGCTAATTCTTTCTGTTTGTCGTCCAGCAGGGCGGTCATCTTTTCGCGCGCTTCGTTGATGATCTGGCCGATCTTCGGCCGATCCTCTGGGCTCAATTGGCTCATGCCGCGAAGCAGGGCCGTCAGGCTGCCCTTTTTGCCCAGTACCTTCACCCGCAGCGCGTCCAGCGCCTGCAGCGCGTCTGTACCGTCCAGTTCCTTTCTCAGCTCTTCGCCGATCTGGGCAAGGTTTTCCCGGATATCCATGTGCATCTTCCTCCTAATCCAATAAAAAACGCCCGTGGCATAAGCCATGGGGCGTGATAGGCGCACGCGGTACCACCCAATTTCAGCGGTATCAAGGGGATACCGCCCTCATTGCGCCTTTAACGCGGGCAACGGCGGCGCCTACTAAACCTGTTCAGCGCCGCGGCTCCGGGGCGAATGACTCCCCGCGCATCCCGGACAGCTTCCAGCCCGTGGCTGCCCTTCTCTTGCGGAACGCGCTCTTGGGGGTTTTGTTCCCCTTCATCGCTGTTGACGGCATTATAACACGAACAGGATCACTGGTCAAGAAGCGGAAAGGTTCTGGCGGCGGGTTTTTTATGAAAAATGAGCAGGCAAAAAACCAACGGCCGGCGAATGAATTACAATATTGTTTCAATCAGGAGAAGAATTCATTAGCAAAACAAAAAATGAGATAAACAAAATGATACAGACATGAAATATACATTCTTTTTTTTCTAAATGACTTGTTTTCTGAAAGAAACGTGGTATAATAAATAATCGATAAAGTGTACCCATTTTTGGTAGATTCTGCCATGTTTTTCAGTTTTCTGATCGATTGAGCCCATCACGGATCTGCGGTACCAAGTGCTGTATATGCAATGAGTGCATATACAGGATAGCCGGTCTTGACAACAAAATGAGGACAAGCATTGAGGGGGATTTGTTATGAACAGCGTTGTTCAGGGAGGCCAAAGGCCTCCGGGTATGCCGACGAAGGGAAGTCCAGGGCCGCTGCCCGGCGATTAGTCATATGAAATACATTCGTATATAATAGGTAGAAACATTTCTTAAGCGCCGGTTTCGTTCCGGCAAAAATATGGGCATTCCAGGGGAAGGGAATGCCATTAAAGGGGAGCAGAAAAATGAGTAAGCAGATGAAGCGGTTTTTATCCATCCTGTGCGTGTTGGCCATGCTTTTCGCCACGGCTTATGCCGAAGGCGGCGAAACAGGGACCGAAGCGCCGCCTGCCCAGGAACAGACGGAACAGCAGGAAAAAGCGCCTGCGGAGCAGCCCGCCGAAGCGCAGCCTGCGCAGCAGCCTGCAGAACAGCCTGCATCTCAGCCTGCCGCGGAACCCGCGCAGCAGCCTGCAGAGCAGCCCGCTTCTCAGCCTGCTGCTGAACCCGCCGAGCAGCCTGCTTCTCAGCCCGCTGCGGAACCTGTGGAGCAGCCCTCCGAGCAGCCCGCTTCTCAGCCTGCTGCGGAACCTGCGGAGCAGCCCTCCGAGCAGCCTGCTTCTCAGCCCGCTGCGGAACCTGCGGAGCAGCCCTCCGAGCAGCCTGCTTCTCAGCCTGCCGCGGAACCTGCGGAGCAGCCCTCCGAGCAGCCTGCTTCTCAGCCCGCTGCGGAACCTGCGGAGCAGCCCTCCGAGCAGCCTGCTTCTCAGCCCGCTGCGGAACCTGC
>JAFXZO010000046.1 GCA_017541205.1 Clostridia bacterium
ACCCCCGACCCACGGCTTAGAAGGCCGTTGCTCTATCCGGCTGAGCTACAGGCGCATTCACCGCGAAGCAGCGTCGAGGCGGGTTCCAAGGGAACCATCCCTGCTGACAGGAATGAATTCTATCACATTGCCAATCATCTGTCAACCCTTTTGCCGAAATATTTTCTTGCCGTCCGGACGGCCCCGGGCGGGGCAAATCGGCGCAAAAAACAGGGCATGAATCAAGCCCTCCGGGCAAAGAGCGCTCCTTTCCGGGCAAACAAAAAACGGATGTCCCGGATATGCCGCTGCCCTCTATTTTTTCACCCGCTATGTTAAGCAGGCCGGTGCCCAGCGGCGCCTTCTGCCGTCCCCTGGCGTGCATGGCACGGGGGCATGACATCCGGTCGCCTGTCCCAGGTTCCGTTTAATGAAATGTGGGTAAAAATAGAAAACTGGCGAACATCCCAGGAGCATCCTGTCAGGAAATATTATATGCGGCGCGCTGCAAGTTGTCAAGAGAATCCGTCAAATCATTTTCGTTCTTGTTATAATATTTCAAACCTTGACGCTTCAGGCAGGGGGAGCGCCTTGCTCCGGCTTTTTCAGGGAGATTCCGGACGGCGCTTCCACCAGCGCTTCGATCTTTTTCTGATAGAAGTCGCACAGCTCCTTGGCCGTTTCGCTGTCGCCCGATTCGCTGGAAACGCGGACCAGGCCGCGGTACGCGTCCGGCACGATGTCGGCATAGCCGTTTTCATGGCGCACGTGCAGGCCGTCGTTCAGGGAGTGCGGGCGCGTCTCATTTTCGCACAGCGCATGCAGGATCTTTCCTTTATCCTGCGCGCGGCAGGGGATCTCCCGGGAATGCGTGTGGACGCTGGGCAGCTCCTTTAGGAGCGCCTCCATGGGCTCTCTTTTCATTCCTTCGGCCATGAGGAGCATGCCGGCCAAGCCGTCGCCGAGCACGGTCTGCAAGCGAAAGCACCTTTCCGAATCGTCCTTGGGCAGCAGGGGCGAAATGCCCGCCGCGGCTCTTGGCAAATAGGCCAGATCGTATAGCCCGCCCTCCTGCCGATAAAAGAGCGCCAGGAGCAACAGCACGGTTTCTTCTTTTGATAATGCGCGCTGTGCGGTAAAGGCGATCACCTCCGCCCCGTCGTCCGAAATCAAAAAGCCCGTTTCGCCGGGACGCCTGTCTTCCCCCGGCTTGTCGGCAAAGCGTGCGTTCCTTGCGTTCAGGCGGGACAGGCCCTCCTTCGCCAGGCACAGGATCTTTGGATCGGCACAGTATACCGCCACGGGTGAAAGCAGCGCGGTTTCCGTTTTCCAGGGGATCAATTGCGCCAGATACAGATCCTCCGCGCCGGCCAAAGGGATCAATTCGCCTTTTTTCGCGAAGGCCGGCGGCGTATCCTGGCGAAGAACGCAGGCGCTCATGGCCGTGCGCTGCCGCTGGGTGAGCGCCGCGCCGTCGCGGCCCAGAAAACGGATGGTCTGGCCCTGGCAATACACACCGCCGTCCAATCGCAGCGCATGGATCCACAGCCGCAGCATTTGCGCGCTCGCTGTCCCGCCGTCCAGCACCCTTAGGCCCTGGGCGGACAAAGCCCCCGCCGCCACGGTTTTGAGCGCCTCCGCGTCCCTGTGGGCAATGGCCGCGCGGCGCAGGCCCAGCACCTTGATGAATGCGCCGCACAGGGCACACGCGCTTTCCATCGAATCGCAGTCCGCGCCCTGATCCGTCCATTGCGGCGCGGTAAAATCCCCCGCCGTAACGCTGTGGGAAACCACCGCGCCGGGAGCCGCCTTAAGATGGGGCCAGATCTTGACCCCGGGCTTGAGCAGGCTCCACGCCCCGGCTGACGCGCGTTCGCCCAGGGCGCATCCGTCCCCCATTTCCGCCCCGATACGGGCCGTCGCGCCGCTGCAAAGGACGCTGCCTGCGATCCGGGCTTTCTCCTGCGCCTGGCTTTCGTCCCAAAGACAGGCGTTTTCGATCACCGCGCCGCGGCCGACCGTGCACCCCTCGCCCAGCACGGAATCCCGGATCACGGCGCCTTTTTCCACCACCGTGCCCGGACCGATCCAGCAATTGCCGCTGACCTTCGCTTCCGGGCTTACGACGGCGTTTGGATCGACGCCGCTGGGGTGCGGCAGATCGACCCTTCCCGCAAGCAAGTCCCGCTGCGCCTGCAAATACGCGCGCTGATCCCCCACGTCGCACCAGTATCCCTTGGTTTCATAGCCATAGATCGGCAGCCCCGCGGCCGCGAGCGCGGGAAATATGTCCTTGCCGAAATCCGGCGATCCGCCGTCCGGGATATGCGAAAAGATTTCCGGCTCCAGGATATAGATTCCCGTATTGACCAAATCGCTGAACACATTGTTCCAGCCCGGTTTTTCGATGAAGCGGGTGATCCTGCCCTCCCGATCGGTCAAAACGACGCCGTAGGGCAGCGGCATGGGGACGGATTTGAGCACCAGGGTCGCCAGGGCCTTCTTCCGCTGATGAAAGCGCAGCGCCTGCGTCAGGTCGCAGTCCGTCAGCCCGTCTCCGGACAAAATAAAAAACGTGCCCCCGATACATTTTTCCGCCAGCTTCACGCTGCCGGCCGTGCCCATCGGCTCCGTTTCCTCAAAGTATTTCATCCGCACCCGATATTTTTCCCCGCGCCCGAAGGCCCGGCGGATCTTGTCGGGCTGATACCACAGCGTGACGCCGATGCTGTCCATTCCGTGCCGTTTGAGCAGCTTGACGGCATAGCCCATCACCGGCTCCCCCAGCAGCGGGGCCAGCGGCTTTGGCAAAAGGCAGGTAAGCGGGCGCAGCCTCTCTCCTTCCCCGCCCGCCATGATGATCGCCTGAAGTGACAACGCGCATCGCTCCTTTTTGTTCTTTACCGGTAGTATGCGCACGCGCGGGCCGAGGTATCCGAAAAGGAATGCGAAAGTTTTTTCGCTGTTTTTCCTTAATCCCCTAAAGGCGCTTCCGGGCGCGCATCCATCGCCTCCGCTTTTCTGATGCGCGCTTCTTCCTATTGTAAATCTTCGCAATTCAGGTCTTGCGTTTTTGAATAAAAAGTGATATTACTTAAAAAGAACGCGATCCATACCGTAACTTACATTTTTTGGAAAGGATTCCGCGATGGAAATTAATTGGTATCCCGGGCACATGGCCCGCGCCAAGCGGATGCTGGCAGAGCAGCTGTCCCGGGTGGATGTGGTGATCGAATTATGCGATGCCCGGCTGCCCCTGTCCAGCCGCAATCCGGACCTGATGAAGCTGACGGAAAGAAAAGAAAGGGTGCTGCTGCTTGGCAAAAGCGACCTGGCCGACAGCGCCGTGACCGCGAAATGGCTGAAGGTCTTCCGGGCCCAGGGCATCGCCTGCATGGCGCTGGATATGAATAAGCAGGCGAAGGCCGCCCTCTCCCTGATCGACGGGGCGGCAAAGGAAGCGGTGGAGCGCGCCAGGCAGCGCGGCATTAAGAAAACAGTGCGCGCGCTGGTCGCGGGCGTCCCGAACGTTGGCAAATCCACTTTGATCAATCGCCTGCACGGCGGCAATATCGCCAAGGTGGGCGATATGCCCGGGGTGACCAAAAGCAACCAATGGGTCAAGATCACCCCGTATCTGGAGCTAATGGATACGCCGGGCCTGCTCTGGCCCCGGCTGGACGATCCCCTGGCCGCGCGGAGGCTCGCCTATATTTCCGCGATCCGCGATGAAGTATTGGATACGGCGCATTTGTCCGTTCAGCTGCTGACCGACCTGATCGCCGTCGCGCCCAACGCCGTGCAGGAGCGGTTCAAGATCAAGGATCTGTCCCTGAGGGGGCCGGAGCTTCTGGACGCCGTTTGCCAGGGCCGCGGGTTTTTGATGAAGGGCGGCGCATTTGATACCGACCGCGCCTGCAAGGTGGTGCTGGATGAATTCCGGGGCGGAAAGCTCGGCCGCATCACCCTGGAAGCGCCGCAGGACGGCCGGGCGTCTGAGGAAACTTACGATGAACAAGCGTGAAGAAAGACTGAACGCCCTGATCAAGACCGATCTTCCCCTGTGGGAGCAGGGCGTCCGCTTCGCGGGGATGGATGAAGCGGGCCGCGGCCCGCTGGCGGGAAATGTGGTCGCCGCGTGCGTCATCATGCCCAGGGAGCCGCTGCTTTCCTGGGTGGACGACAGCAAAAAGCTCTCCCCGCAGCGCCGGGAAAAGGTATACGACGAAATCATGTCCATCGCCCTGTTCGTCGGCGTCGGGCGCGCGAGCCCTGAGGAAATCGACCGATACAACATCCTGGAGGCGACGAAAATGGCCATGCGCCGCGCGGCGGAGGGTGCAAACGCCGATCTGTTCCTGATCGACGCCCTCTCCGGCCTCGGATTATCCGGCGAAGAAAGGGGCATCATTCACGGGGACGCCCTTTGCTATGCCATCGCCGCCGCGAGCGTGATCGCCAAGGTGACGCGGGATCGGGAAATGCCGCTGCTCGATCAGCAATATCCCGGATACGGCTTTTCCCAGCACAAGGGCTACGGCACCGCGCAGCACATTGCGGCCCTGAAATCCCTGGGCCCCTGCCCCGCGCACAGGCGTTCCTTTATCGGGCATTTCGTATGAGCAGGGAGGATACGGGGCTGCTGGGCGAATGGCGGGCGGCGAAATACCTGAAAAAGCAGGGCATGCGCGTCATGGAGAGGCGATACCGCTGCGGCCATGGAGAAATCGATCTGATCTGCGCGGACGGGACGGAAACGGTTTTCGTGGAGGTCAAGACCCGGCCGGACGGCAGAATCGGCGACGGCGTCCGGGCCGTGAATAGGGAAAAACGCAGCCGCATCAAAAACGCGGCCGCGCAGTACCTGCGCTTTCATCCCTCCCCTTCTGTGCGCTTTGACGTGATCGAAATCAGCGCGGCGGGGCTGCGCCATATCAAAAACGCTTTTTAGGAGATACCATGAAGAACATGAAACGAATCTGGCTTATCGCCGGCGCTGCGCTGATGATCGCGCTGGCGCTGTTTCTGCTGATTCCGCGTTCCAATGTGAATCTTTCCTACGACAACCTGATCGTCAACGGGGATTTTTCCAAGGTGGACGATAAAGGCCTGCCTTCCTCGTGGTACAGGGACGCCTATGACGGGCTGACCGGCGCGGAGTTCAGCGTGGAAACGGACGAAAACGGCTCCTGTGCCCACATCGTCAATATCATGCCCAAGGACGCCCGCTTCGTCCAGTCGGTCAGGGTGGCGCCCAACAGTATTTATTGCCTGCACGGCTACATCAAAGCGTCGGCGCAAGGCGGGCGCGGGGCCAATCTTTCCGTCGAGGGCGTGTACGTGTTTACCGACGCGTTATTCGATACCCGGGGCGAATGGAAGGAAGTGTCCCTGTACGGCCGCACCGGGCCCGAGCAGGAGTACGTCGAAGTATTCGTGCGCCTGGGCGGGTACAGCGGCGAATCGACAGGCGAGGCCTGGTTCAAGGATGTGACGCTGTGCCGGGTGGATACGATCCCCGCCGGCAATTACGCAAGCGACTGGTACCGCGAAAAAACGCAGGATGCCGGCGAAAACGCTTCTCAGACCCAGCGCACCTGGAGCATCCGCTTCGTCCTGTCCGCGATCGCGTACCTTGTTCTGTTCGGCGTGCTTTTCATCTTCCTTCGCAAGCGGGACGACCTGCTGCAAAAGCCCTCCGCCCGCTCGGGCATCCCGGGGCTGATCCTGGTGCTGCTGTGCGCGCTCGGCCTTCGCCTTGCCTTGGCCCTTTGGATCCCCGGGTATGACGTGGACATCTCCTGTTTTTCGCTCTGGGGCGATCATATCTCCGCCGTCGGCGCCGCGAATTTTTACAGCCAGGATTATTTCTGCGATTATCCTCCGGGATATATGCTGATCCTGTGGGCCGTCGGCAGCGTCGGCAAGCTCTTTGACACCGGCATGACGGAGCTGATGGTCAAGCTCCCGCCCATCCTGGCCGACCTAATGCTGTGCGCGCTTTTGTACGCGACGGCGAAAAAATATAAGCTCTCCTCCAAAGCCTCCCTGGCCCTGGTGATCCTTTATGCCTTTAACCCGCTGGTGCTGATTACCGGCGCGGCCTGGGGCCAGACGGACGCGCTGATGACGATGCTGCTTTTCCTTTCGGTGCTTTGGGCCGTTCAGGGAAAATGGAAGGCCGCGCTGCCCATGTACATCGTCGCGGTGCTCTTTAAGCCCCAGGCCCTCATGTTCGGCCCGCTGGGCCTGATCGCCCTGGCCGCGCATATCGTGCGCAACCGGAAGGAGCCCAAAAAGCGCGCCGCGGTATGGAAGGATCTGCTGCTCGGTCTCTTCTTCATGGTCCTGGCCTTCGCGGTGATCGTCGTGCCTTTCTCCATCCATCAGAAATGGGACTGGCTGATCAACCTGTACCGCAATACCATGGGTTACTATGCCTACGCCACCGTAAACAGCTGCAACATCTATTTCCTGCTGGGCAAAAACTGGGTGGGAACGGACCAGAAGGCGGGCGTAATAGCGCCGCTGCTGGTGTACGCGCTGGCTGTGACGCCGCTTCTGGCCGCCGGGATCGGGCGCGCGCCCGCCCTTCGCGGAAAATTTGACGATAAAAAAGAAAGCCTGCGCTTTTATCTCCTGGCGGGCATCAGCCTCGCGCTTGGCATCGCGCTCCTTGTGCTTGGCAAATTGGATCAGCTGACGTACGCGAACCTCGGCATCGCCATGATCCTCTATTGCGTAGCCGTCGTCGGCGCGCTGTATCTGTTCGCGCGGGATCAGCAGCTGCTGCCCGTGTATGGCGCCGTTCTCCTGATCCTGCTTTTCAATACCGGCACCATGATGCACGAAAGGTATCTGTTCCCCGCGGTCGCGCTGCTGGTGCTCGGGTATATCCTCAAAAAAGATACGCGCCTGCTTTGGCTGGCGGTCGGCGTCGCGATCGCCGGGCTGTTCAACGTCGGCTGCGCGCTTGACAGGAACATCCGTATCGGCGGGTCCGCCGGGCATTTGGATACGCCCATGGCCGGGATCAAGAGCGATACGGCGGTGCTGGAATATTTTAGCGCCGCGCTCAACTGCGCCCTTTCCTTCGCGACCCTCTGCCTCGCCTCTGTCCTCAGCCGCGGCGGCGTCGTGTCCCTTTCCCCGGAGGCGCGGCCCGTTTCTCCCCTGCCGCAGAAAACGGAAAACCGGAAAATGACGGGGAAGGACTGGGCCGTTCTGCTCATCGGCACCGTCGCCTACGCCGCCCTGGCCTTTACGAACCTGGGCTCCTTCAAAGCGCCGCAGACCGCCTTCGTCTCCAAATCCGCCAATGAGGAGATCACGATCGACCTGGGCGAAGTCCGCGATTTCAAAATGGCCTACTATGGCGGCATCCATCAGTATGAGTGCGATTTTACCGTGCAGCTGAGCCAGGATGGCGTGATCTGGGGCCAATCCTATACCGCGGCCATGAAACAGGGCGACTGCTTCACGTGGAAGTATCTGTCCGCCTATACGGGCGGCGCCCTGCCGGTTGAAATCGAGGCGCGGTATGTGCGCATCGTCAGCGATCATTATTATCTGACGCTGCATGAAGTGCTGTTCATGGATTTTACGACGGGCGAAGTGCTGCCCGCGCAGATCGTGAGCGATACCCTCCTCGCATCCACCGCGGACGCAAGCGGCGCCCAGGCGGCCTGGGTGGACGCCGGGAACGAGACGGTATCCTGCCTGCTGGACGAGCAGGACACGCTGGAGGGCGAGCCCGGCTGGTACAATTCCTGCTATTTTGACGAAATCTACCACGCGCGCACGGGCTATGAGCATCTGCACGCCCTGCAGACCTACGAAACCACCCATCCGCCGCTTGGCAAGGTGTTCATGAGCTGGTGCATCGCTATTTTCGGCATGACGCCCTTCGGCTGGCGCTTTGCCGGGACCCTGGCCGGCGTACTGATGCTGCCGGGCATGTATCTGCTGGGCAAGCTGCTGGGCAGGCGTTCCTGGGCGGGGCTCGCCGCCATGCTGCTGATGGCCTTTGATCTGATGCACTTTACCCAGACCCGCATCGCCACCATCGACAGCTTCGTTGTGCTGTTCATCATCTGGATGGTGTACTTCATGCTGCGCTGGTTCTATCAGGACGAGTTCAGCCTGCCGCTTCCGCGCGCGCTGGTCCCGCTTGGGCTGTCCGGCCTGTTTATGGGCCTTGGCGTCGCCAGCAAATGGACGGCGTGCTATGTGGGCGTGATCCTCGCGATCATCTTCTTTTACGGTATTTACCGCAGATGGCGTCTGGTGCTCGATGCAAAGGAGATCCCCGAAAAGAAGCGCACCGCCGCGCAGCAAAAAACGGCGAAAGGCGGCGATAAACGCCTGCTGATCACGGTGGCGAGCTGCCTTGTCTTCTTTATCCTGATCCCGCTGTCGATTTACTATGCTTCCTATATCCCCTATTTCGCGAGCGACGGCGTCGGCGTCACCCCGAAAAAGGTGATCGAAGCCGCGGTGGGCACGTATTTCACCAATGGCCAGCTGGGCGGCATGCTGGGCTATCACAGCGAGCCGGGCCGCGGCATGGATCATTACTTCTATTCCCCCTGGTATCAGTGGCCCGTGATCGGCAAGCCCATGTGGTATGCCAACAACGAATTCGAGCCCGCTGGCTATCAATCCAGCATCGTGGCGATGGGCAACCCCGCCGTATGGTGGCTTGGGCTGATCGCCGTCGCTGCGGTCGGCGCGGTCTGGGTGATGCGGCATTTGCAAAAGGACCGCTCCATTTCCCTCTATGTGGAACGGGACGATCCCCGCTGGGGCTTCATCGTGCTGCTCTACTTTGGGCAGCTGATGCCCTGGATCCTGGTGCCGCGCGGCACGTATATCTACCATTATTTCCCCTGCGTTCCCTTCCTGATCCTGGCCATCGTGCTGTGCCTGGATCTGATCGCGGACGGGCAGGCGCCCCTGTACGCCGCGGCGCGCGAAGAAATCGAAGAGGGCGTTCCGCACGAAAAGCTCGCCTTCCGGCTGATGATCGGCATCCTTGCCGCCGCGCTCGCGCTCTTCATTTTCTTCTTCCCCTACGCCAGCGGCATCACCGTCAGGCAGGAATGGCTGGACGCCTGCAAGTGGTTCAAAAACTGGCTGTGGTATTGATCTTGGGATAAAAGCGAGGCGAAAAAGGTGCTGGCGAGAACGATCTGCTTTGCCCTGCAGGGCGTGGACGGGCGGCCCGTGGACGTGGAAGCCGACGTACAGGGCGGTATGGGCGGTTTCTACATGGTGGGCCTGCCCGATACCGCTGTGCGCGAAAGCAAAGAGCGGGTCACCAGCGCCTTGCGCAATTCAGGCTACGCCATGCCGGCGGGCCGCGTTACGGTGAACCTCTCTCCCGCCGATCTCAAAAAAGAAGGCGCGGCGTTTGATCTGCCGATCGCCGTATCCATCCTGGCGGCAAGCCGCCAGACCGCGCTGCCCAACCTCGAAAAAACGCTGCTGCTCGGCGAGCTTTCCCTCGACGGCAGCCTGACCCCCGTCCGCGGGGTGCTATCCATGGTGATCTCCGCGCACCAGGCGGGCATCGAAAGCGTCGTGCTGCCCTGGGAAAACGGCCCGGAAGCCCAGACCCTGACGGGCATGCTGATCTATCCCGCCAAGACGCTGCGGGAAGTGATCGATCATCTGAGCGGAAAGCTCCCTCTGCCCGCCCAGATCCAGCTTTCCTATTCGGATTGCCTGAAGGAAACAAAGCCTTTGATGGATCTTTCCCTCGTGAAAGGCCAGCAGGGGGCCCGGCGCGCGCTGGAAATCGCCGCGGCAGGCGGGCATAACATGCTCATGATCGGCGTGCCCGGCAGCGGGAAAACCATGCTGGCCCGCTGCCTGCCCGGCATCCTGCCGCGCATGACGTTTGAAGAAGCGTGCGAAACCACGCGCATCCATTCCGTCGCCGGGCTCATCAAGCCGGGCCAGGGGCTGATTACGAACCGGCCCTTCCGCTCCCCGCATCACGCCGTATCCGCCCCCGCGCTCATCGGCGGCGGTTCGGACGCGCGGCCCGGGGAGATCTCGCTCGCCCACAACGGCGTGCTCTTCCTGGACGAACTGCCCGAATACGCCCCGAACGTGCTGGAGGCCCTGCGCCAGCCCCTGGAGGACGGCGTCGCGACCATCGCGCGCGTCAAGTCCCGGGCCCAGTATTTATCCCAATGCATGCTGGTCGCCGGCATGAACCCCTGCCCCTGCGGCTATTACGGCAGCCGCGTCCGCGCCTGCCACTGCGGCGAGCACGCGATCCGCAGGTATTTGGGCCGGGTATCGGGGCCGCTGCTGGACCGGATCGATCTGCAGGTGGAGGTCGACGCCGTGCCGGTCAGCGAGATCACGGGAAATACGGAAGCGGAAAGCTCCGAAACGGTGCGCAGGCGCGTGCAGGCGGCCAGGGAGCGGCAGCAAAAAAGGCTCCAGGGCACGGGCCTGCACTGCAACGCCCAGATGACCAGCGCCGCGATCCAGGCCTTTTGTCCCCTCTCCGCACAGGCGCAGACGATCCTCACCCGCGCCGTGGAGAAAATGGGCATGAGCATGCGCGGCTACACCCGCATCATCAAGGCGGCGCGCACGATCGCCGATCTGCAGGGAGAAAAGGATATCTCCCCCGCCCACATCGCCGAGGCCATTCAATACCGCGCCTTGGACAGCAAGTATTGGGGGACATGATGTTTGAACTGAACCAGGAACAATTGGCCCGCCTCTGGCTGCAATGCGCGCCGATGAGCGCCTGGAGCAAGCTGGGCGCGCTCAAAAAGCGCTATGGAAGCGCCCGGGCGGTTTGGGAGCATTTTACCCCGGAGCACTATGATTATCTGGGGCCGGAAGCATTTGCCTTCCTGGCGGACAGCCGCTCCTCCAAATGCTCCATGATCCTGCGGGCATTGGATGAAACGGGCGCTTATCCCGTATTTTATGGGGAGGATGGATATCCCCTGCTGCTCATGCCCATCGATCATCCGCCGGACGTGCTCTTCATCCGCGGCAGTCTTCCGCCGCCGGGAGGGCGCAGCGTCGCCGTGGTCGGCGCCCGCGCCTGCACGCGGTATGGGCTCAGCCAGGCCCGCCAAATCGCCAGGGGCTTAGGGCAGGCGGGCGTCTGCGTGGTGAGCGGCCTGGCGCGCGGCATCGACGGCGCGGCGCA
This sequence comes from Clostridia bacterium, assembly GCA_017541205.1. Classification (GTDB taxonomy): domain Bacteria; phylum Bacillota; class Clostridia; order Christensenellales; family Aristaeellaceae; genus RUG563. Next base: position 11,165 of record JAFXZO010000046.1, read on the forward strand.
TCAGGGCGCGCTGGACGGCGGCGGGCCGACCGTCGCGGTGCTCGGCAGCGGCGTCAATCAAATCTATCCCTCTGAAAACAAGGAATTGGCGGAGCGCATCTTGGAAAACGGCGGGGCCGTCGTATCGGAGCTCCATCCGAACGCGCCGCCGCTGGCGCATCATTTTCCGGTGCGCAACCGGATCATCGCAGGTCTGTCCAACGCCCTGCTCCTCATCGAAGCGCGGCAGAAAAGCGGCACGCATTCCACCGTGCAGTATGCCCTGGACCAGGGCAAGGAGGTATTCGCCCTGCCCGGCAACGTGGACGCGCCGGGAAGCGAATTGCCCCTGCTGCTGCTCAAGGAAGGGGCGAACCTGTGCACCTGCGCCCAAGACATCCTCTCCGCCATGGCATGGGAGGACAGGCCGCCGCGTCAGGAAAGCTTTTTGCCGTCTGAGGCGGAAGAGGAAGAGCCTTTAGATCCCATCCTCCGCTCCCTCGCGCTCGAAGAAAAGACGATGGAAGAATTGATCCGGGAAACCGGCATGAGCGCCGGAGAGCTTGGAGCACAGCTGACACTGCTTGAAATCAGCGGCAAAGTAGAACGCCGCGCAGGACGGGCGTACGCCCTCGTCCGCACATCATCATAAGCTTGGAGGACAGAACAGTGGCAACCGCATCGAAACTCATCATTGTGGAATCTCCCGCCAAGGCGCGCACCATTGCCCGCTTCCTGGGCCGCGGGTACAAGGTGGAGGCCTCCCAGGGCCATGTTCGCGATCTGCCCAAATCCCAATTGGGGGTGGACGTGGACAACGATTTTGCCATGAAGTACATCACCATCCATGGCCGCGGCAAGATCCTGACCAAGATCCGCAAGGAAGCCAAATCCGCCTCCCAGATCTATCTGGCGACGGACCCTGACCGCGAAGGCGAAGCCATTTCCTGGCACCTGGCGCAGACGCTGGGCATGGATGCCTCCTCGCCCTGCCGGATCGAATTCCATGAGATCACCCACCGAGCCGTGGAAAACGCGCTCAAAAACCCGCGCCCCATCGATATGGAACGCGTGGACGCGCAGCAGGCGCGCCGCGCCCTGGACAGGCTGGTTGGCTATAAGCTGAGCCCCCTGCTTTGGGCCAAGGTGAAAAAGGGCCTGTCCGCCGGCCGCGTGCAGAGCGTGGCGACCCGCCTGGTGGTGGACCGGGAGCAGGATATCGATGATTTTATTCCCGAGGAATATTGGGAGATCACCGCGAACGCGCTTTTGCCCAGCGCCCGCGGCCGAAAAACCACGTTCACCCTTCGCCTCAATACCCTCGATGACCAGAAGGCCGAGCTGCATAACGAAGAGGAAGCGGCCGCGGCCCTCAAGCGCGTGGAGAACGCGCGCTTCGCCGTGTACGGCATCAAGCGCGGCGAAAAGCGCAAGCTGCCCGCGCCGCCCTTCACCACCTCCTCCCTCCAGCAGGAAGCGGGCCGCAAGCTCAACTTCACCACCCAGAAGACCATGCAGGTCGTGCAGCAATTGTATGAGGGCGTGGATCTGGAAGGCGAAGGCACCCAGGGTATCGTCACCTATATCCGCACCGACAGCGTGCGCATTTCCCAGGAAGCGCTGGACGCGGTACGCGCCTATATCCCGGAGCGCTTCGGCACGGAATACCTGCCCGAAACGCCCAACGAGTTCAAGGGCCGCCGCAACGCGCAGGACGCGCACGAGGCCATCCGCCCCACGGATGTGACCCGCACCCCGGAAAGCATCAAATCCTCGCTCACCAAAGAGCAGTTCCAGCTATACCGCCTGATCTATTCCCGCTTCCTGGCCAGCCAGATGAAGCCCGCCATTTACGATACCATGACCATGGACGTGGCGGGCGAGGGCGTCGGCATGCGCTTTTACGGCGAGCACAAGCGCTTTGCGGGCTTTACCAGCATGTATGAGGAAAGCACGGACGATACCCAGGAAGCCGCGGAAAGCACCCTGCCGCAGTTCTCGGAGGGCGATCCCGTAACCATCGATTCCGTCAGCAGCACGCAGCACTTTACCCAGCCCCCGGCCCGCTACACCGAAGCCAGCCTGGTCAAGACCCTGGAAGAAAAAGGCATCGGGCGGCCCTCCACCTACGCGCCCACCATCACCACCATCATTGCCCGGGGCTATGTGATGCGTGAAAACAAGCGCCTCTTCCCCACCGAGCTTGGCCGCACCATCAACGCCATGATGACGGAGTATTTCGGCCCCATCGTGGATACCGAGTTCACCGCGGGGCTGGAGGAGCAATTGGACGAAGTGGAAGAAGGCACCGAGGACTGGCATCGGGTGCTCGAAAAATTCTACCCGCCCTTCGCCGCCATGCTCAAAAACGCGGAGGAAGCCATCGAAAAGGTCGAAATCAAGGATGAGCCCAGCGATGAGATCTGCGATAAATGCGGGGCGCAGATGGTGTACCGCGTGGGCCGGTACGGCAAATTCCTGGCCTGCCCCAATTTCCCGGACTGCCGGAATACCAAGCCGATCCTGACCTATATCGACGCCAGCTGCCCCCTGTGCGGCGGCCGCCTCCTGGAAAAGAACAGCCGCAAAAACCGCAAGTTCTACGGCTGTGAAAACTATCCCGAATGCAATTTCGTTTCCTGGGAAATGCCGGTAAACGAGCGCTGCGAGAAATGCGGCAGCTATATGACCCTGAAGCGTTCCCGCAAGGGCGAGGTCTGGCACCTTTGCAGCAATGAAAAATGCCGCCACAAGGTGGAAGTGAAGGGCCCTGAAGTCTCTGAAGGAGAGGAAGAAGAATGACCGTCACCGTGATCGGCGCGGGGCTTGCCGGATGTGAAGCCGCGTGGCAGCTGGCCAGGCGCGGCGTGCCCGTCCGCCTGATCGAGCAAAAGCCCCTCGCCTTCAGCCCGGCGCATCATTCCCCCCTGTTCGCCGAATTGGTGTGCTCCAATTCCCTGCGCTCCGATCGGCTGCAAAACGCCGTCGGGCTGCTCAAGGAAGAAATGCGCCTGATGGATTCGCTGATCCTCAAAGCGGCGGATCAGGCGCGCGTTCCGGCGGGCGGCGCGCTGGCGGTGGATCGGGAAACGTTCTCCGGGTTCATCACCGATACCTTAAAGCAGCATCCGCTGGTCGCCTTTGAAGCCCGCGAAGTTACCGAGATCCCCGAGCCCCCCGCCATCATCGCGACCGGCCCGCTCACCAGCGACGGCATGGCGAAGGCCATCGCCGGTATGCCGGAGGTATCCACCCTCAATTTCTATGACGCCGCCGCGCCCATCGTGACCAAGGAATCCTTGAATATGGAAAAGGTCTACCGCGCTTCCCGCTATGGCCGGGGCGACGATTACCTGAACTGCCCCCTGACCAGGGACGAATACGACGCGTTCGTGCAGGCGCTGCTCGCCGCCGAAACCGCGCCCGTTCACGGATTTGAGGAAAGCAAGGTGTTCGAGGGCTGCATGCCGGTAGAATCCATGGCAAGGCGCGGAAATATGGTATTGGCTTTCGGGCCGCTCAAGCCCGTGGGCCTTCCCGATCCCCGCACGGGACGCGACCCTTACGCCGTCGTGCAGCTTCGCCAGGACGATGCCGCGGGCACGCTCTATAACCTGGTCGGCTTCCAGACGCGGCTCAAATTCCCGGAGCAAAAAAGGGTGTTCGGCATGATCCCCGGTTTGGAGCACGCGGAATTCGCGCGCTATGGGGTCATGCACAGGAACACGTTCCTCGACAGCCCCGGCCTGCTCGATCCGCATTACCAGATGATCGCCCGGCCCGGCCTTTTCTTCGCCGGGCAGATGACGGGCGTGGAAGGCTATGTGGAATCGGCGGCGAGCGGCCTGGTCGCGGGCGTGTGCGCGGCCCTGCGCGAAACGGGAAAGCCCCTGCCCGATTTTCCCCGCACCACGGCCATCGGCGCCCTTGCCCATTACGTCGCCGCGGAAAACCGCGCGTTCCAGCCCATGAACGTGACCTTCGGCATCATGGAGGGCTGGCCGGAGAAGGTGCGGGGCGGCAAGCAGGCCCGGTATGAAAAAATCGCAAACCGGGCGCTGGAAACCGTGAAAGCCATCCGGGCGTCGATGCTTTGACATCCTTTTGCCATTCTTTCATCCCAAATTCGTCGTGCTTCGCGTTTATACTGTGTATTGGTCAAAGATAGACTATTATTTCCTTCGGAGGATATGGATATGACGATGAGAGGAACCACCATCTGCGCCGTCAAAAAAGACGGCAAAATCGCCGTGGCCGGGGACGGCCAGGTGACCATGGGCGAGCATACGATTTTTAAGGGCACCGCCCGCAAGGTGCGCCGCATCTATAACGATACGGTGGTGACCGGCTTTGCCGGATCCGTTGCCGACGCGTTCAGCCTGTGCGAACGCTTTGAAGATAAGCTGACCCAATGCGGCGGCAATCTGGAGCGCGCGGCGGTCATGCTGGCCCAGGACTGGCGGGGCGATAAAGGCCTGCGCCAATTGGAGGCCATGCTGATCGTGGCCGATAAGGACGGCATGCTGATCGTTTCCGGCACCGGCGAAGTGATCGATCCGGACGACGGGGTTGCCGCCATCGGCTCCGGCGGCAACTATGCCCTGGCCGCCGCCCGCGCGCTGGTACAAAACACCGAGCTTTCCGCCAAGGAAATCGCGGAAAAGGCGCTGCATATCGCCGCGTCGATCTGCGTTTATACAAACGATAACATCATCGTGGAGGAGGTGTGAGCCATGAGCGAACTCAAAGCCCTGCCCGCCAAGAACCGGGAGCTGACGCCGCGCGAGGTCGTCAGGGAGCTGAACCGCTATATCATCGGCCAGGACGAAGCCAAGCGCGCCGTGGCCATCGCCCTGCGCAACCGCTACCGCAGAAGTCAGCTGCCCGAAAAAATGCGGGAAGAAATCTATCCCAAAAATATCCTGATGATTGGGCCGACCGGCGTCGGCAAAACGGAGATCGCCCGCCGCCTCGCCAAATTGGTCGACGCGCCGTTTATCAAGGTCGAGGCCACCAAGTTTACGGAGGTCGGCTACGTCGGCCGCGACGTGGAATCCATCATCCGCGACCTGGCAGAAAACGCGGTGCGCATGGTGAAGGACGAGCACGTTGCGCGGGTCAAGACGCGGGCGCAGGTGCTGGCCGAGGATCGGCTCGTTTCCCTGCTGCTTCATCCCCTGAAAAAATCCGCCGGCAATAACAATAATCCCCTCGATTTCCTGCTTGGCCGGAAAAACGAGCCCGAACCCACGGAAGAAGAAAAATCGGAAATCAGCCGCAAGCGCGGCGAGCTTTTGCAGCAGCTCCGTTCCGGCGCGCTGGAGGATCACGAAATCGAAATCGAGGTGGAGGAAGCCGCGCCGCAGCTGGAGGTGGGCGGCGCGTCCATCAGCCTCGGCGATATGATGGGCGGCATGATGCCAAAACGCATGAAGCAGCGCCATGTGAAGGTAAAGGACGCGCGGGAGATCCTCATCCAGGAGGAAAGCCAAAAGCTGATCGACGAGGACGCCGTCAAGGAGGAGGCCATCCGTCGGTGCGAGCAGAGCGGCATTGTGTTCCTGGATGAAATCGACAAGATCGCGGGCCGTTCCTCCGGTCATGGCCCGGATGTCAGCCGGGAAGGCGTGCAGCGGGACATCCTGCCCATCGTGGAAGGCTCCACCGTGAACACCAAGTACGGCCCCGTGCGCACGGATTTCATGCTCTTTATCGGCGCGGGCGCGTTCCACGTGGCCAAGGTGAACGATCTGATCCCCGAGCTGCAGGGCCGCTTTCCGGTGCACGTCAACTTAAAATCCCTGACGCAGGAGGATTTCGTGGCCATCCTGACCAAAACCGATAACGCCGTCACCCGCCAATACACGGCGCTGCTGGAAGTGGACAAGGTCCATTTGACCTTTGAGGAAGAAGCGCTCAGTGAAATCGCGCGCATCGCCATGTTATCCAACGAAATGGGCGAGGACATCGGCGCGCGCAGGCTCCACGCCGTGTTTGAGGAGCTCCTGGAGGACGTTTCTTTCAACGCGGGCGGCGAAAACATGCCCGACGTGTATCTGAACATTACCGCCGATTACGTGCGCGAACACCTGAAAACCGCCAAGGAAATGGATATGCGGCGGTACATCCTCTAAAGAAGAAGGGGGCTTCATGATGCCGTTAACGATTGCCATCGACGGGCCCGTGGGCGCGGGCAAATCCACCATCTCGGACGAAGTAGCCAGGCGGCTGGGGATCCTGCATCTGGACACCGGGGCCATGTACCGGGCCGTGGGCCTGTGCGCGCTGGAAGAAAAGATCGATCCGCAGGACGCGGAAAAAGTCTCCGCCCTGCTGACGGAAGGCAGGGCGCAGGTGGATGTCCGCTACGAAGGGGGCGCGCAGATCACCTTGCTCAACGGCCGCGACGTGACCGGGCTCATCCGTTCCCAGGAGGTGGGCCAGGCGGCGTCCACCGTATCCCGCTATCCGGCCGTGCGCAAAATGCTGGTCCGGCGCCAGCAGGAATTGGCCCAGACGCAGCCCATGCTGCTGGATGGGCGGGATATCGGCACGGTGGTCCTAAAGGACGCCACGGTGAAAATCTATCTGACCGCCTCCGCCGAGGCCCGCGCCAAGCGCAGGATGCTGCAGCTTCGCGAAAAGGGCGATGATACGCCCTTTGAAACCGTGCTCCAGGAAGTGAACGCCCGGGATTACCAGGATATGCACCGGGCCGTCGATCCGCTGCGCCGGGCGGAGGACGCCGTTTTGGTGGATTCCTCCGAGCTCTCCTTCGACCAAACCGTTTCGGCAATTCTATCGCTTGTGGAGGCCAAGAAATGAGTACCCAGGAAACGCCCAAAAAAGAACGCACCTTTGTATACTCGCTGGCCCGCGTTTTGGTCGCGATCGGGAGCCATACCATCTTTCCCATCCGCTATCACAACCGGGAAAACATGGGGCTGGACGCGCCCTACATCGCTATTTCCAACCATCAAAGCGCCCTGGACCCCTTGATCCTGGCCTATCCCTGCAAAAAGTACGAATATCGGTTCGTTGGCAAAAAGGAACTGGTGAAAAACAAATTCATTGATAAATTGCTCACCAACGGGCTGCACATGATCTCCGTGGACCGCCATAATTCCGACCTGGCGGCCCTGCGCCAATGCCTGAAGACCCTTCGGGATAAGCAGGTGCTCGCCATCTTTCCGGAAGGCACCCGGCATCAGACCGATCTGATGGCGCAGGTGGAAACAGGCACGGCGGTGCTGGCCCTGCGGGCCAATGTGCCGGTGATCCCCGTGTATATAAGGTACAAGCCCCGCTTCCTGCGCCTGAACCACGTCTACATCGGCAAGCCCATGGACATTTCCGATTTGAGCGCGCAGGGCCTCGATTCCGCGATCGTCGATCAGCTGTGCGAGCGCATCCAGAAAACCTTCTGGCAGATGCGTGAGGACGTCCAAAGGAAGTAACCGGAAAGGAGCCCTATGCATTCAGACCAAATCAGGCCGGCCTGTGAAAGCGACATTCCCGCTATCCTGGATCTGCTGGTGCAGGTGGACATGGTGCATCACGGCATTCGGCCCGACCTGTTCAACGGCCCGGCCACCAAGTACACCGCTGAACAATTAAAGGCCGTGCTGCAAGACCCCGCCTCCCCCGTCTTCGTCTGCTGCGGCCCGGACGGCCGCGCGCTTGCCCACATTTTTTGCCAGTTTCAGCAGCATCAGGGCGGCGGCGTGATGACGGATATCAAAACCCTGTACATCGACGATCTGTGCGTGGACGAAAAACACCGCGGCACGGACCGGCACATCGCGGATCGGCTGTTTGATTACGCGGTGGATTTCGCCCGGAAAAACGGCTGCTATAACGTGACGCTCAACGTCTGGGCCGGGAACGACCGCGCCCTGCGCTTCTATCGGCGCCAGGGCATGCAGCCGCAGAAATACGGGCTGGAAATCATACTGTGACGCATGAACATACCTGCAAAATGAGCCGGGAGCGGATATCCCGGCTTTTTTCGTACCATTGTATTTTTTCTGTATACCGCTTTACAAAGCAGTATACAGTAGTATAATTGTATACATAAATCCAGAGAGGAGTACGTGCTTTATGCTGGAAATTTCCCCGAAAACAAACCTGCTGGAGCAAAAAAACTATCGCTACGCATTGCAGGATATCGCCGAGCCGAACCTGTACCGGGATATTTATGATTATGAAAGCGTGCCCAAGGTGCCCTTTAACCATCGCCGCGTTCCCATGGGGATGCCGGAAGAAATCTGGATTTCGGACACCTCCTTTCGCGATGGCCAGCAGTCCGTCGATCCCTATACGGTGGATCAGATCGTGGAGCTGTATCGGCTGATGAGCAAACTGGGCGGCCCTTACGGCATTATCCGCCAGACCGAGTTTTTCATTTACAGCAAAAAGGACCGCGAGGCCGTCGCCCGCTGCCAGGAGCTGGGCCTCAAATTTCCCGAAATCACCACCTGGATCCGCGCCACCAAGGAGGATTTCCAATTGGTCAAGGACCTGGGCATCCGGGAAACGGGCATCCTGGTCTCGTGCAGCGATTATCACATCTTCAAAAAGATGAAGCTGACCCGCAGCCAGGCCATGAAAAAATACCTGGATACCGTCAGCGAAGCCTTTGAAGCGGGCGTGATGCCCCGGTGCCATTTGGAAGACATCACGCGCGCGGACTTTTACGGGTTCGTGGTGCCCTTCGTGAACGAGCTGATCAAGATGAGCCAGGACGCGGGCATCCCCGTGCGCATCCGCGCGTGCGATACGATGGGCTACGGCGTGCCCTATCCCGAGGTGGCGCTGCCCCGCAGCGTGCCGGGCATCGTATACGGCCTGCAGCACTATTCCGACGTGCAGAGCGAATACCTCGAATGGCACGGCCACAACGATTTCTACAAAGCGGTCTCCAACGCCTCGACTGCCTGGCTGTACGGGGCCAGCGCGGTCAATTGCTCGCTCCTGGGCATCGGCGAACGCACGGGCAACATCCCGCTGGAAGCGATGGTGTTTGAATACGCTTCGCTGCGCGGCTCCCTGGACGGGATGGATCCCACGGTGATCACCGAGATCGCCAATTACTTCAAGCGCGAAATCGGATACAGCATCCCGCCCATGACGCCCTTCGTCGGCCGCAACTTCAACGTGACCAGGGCCGGCATCCACGCGGACGGCCTGCTCAAGGACGAAGAAATCTACAACATCTTTAACACCAAGCGCTTGCTGAACCGCCCCGCCTCCGTGCTGATTTCCAAGACGTCGGGCCTGGCCGGGATCGCCTACTGGATCAATGAAAACTATCAGCTGCCCGCCAACGAGGCCATTTCCAAGCAGGACCCGCTGGTGCTCGCGCTCAAAGAGTGGATCGACGAGCAGTTTGACGCGGGCCGGCAGGCGGCGCTGAGCAACAACGAAATGGAACTGAAAATCGAACAGCTGACGAATGGCAGGCTGGCGAGGCTGTAAAATAAGAGCAGATGAAAAGGAGGAGCGCGGGCAAGCGAAGCGCTCACCGTGCGATCAGGAGCATACCTCTCCCCGTTGAGGTATGCGACGCGGTATAAATGAAGTTTTTAGGAAGGAGGAGCGCGGGCAAGCGAAGCGCTGGCCGTGCGAAGTAACTATATGGAGCATAAAATGATTTCCATTGCCGATCAGGTGTTTGAAGAACTGGAGAGGGAGATCCTGTCCGGCTCGTTTGAACGCGGAGAGATCCTGACCGAGCTCAAGCTCAGCGAACGCCTGGGCGTCAGCCGCACCCCCATCCGCGAAGCGCTGCGCCGCCTGGAGCAGGAGCGCATCATCGAGCCCACCAGCAAAGGCGTGCGCGTGATCGGCATCACCCGGAGCGATATCGCCGATATCTGCGAGATCCGGCTGCGTCTGGAAGGCCTGGCCGCCCGCTGGGCCGCGGAACGGGCTGACGAAGCGGGCATTCAGACGCTTCGGGAAACCCTGGAATTGCAGGAATTCTACACCCTAAAGCAGGACCCGGAAAGCATCAAGAACGCGGACAGCCGCTTCCACCAAGCCATTTACGCGCTGTGCGGCAGCCATTCCATGCAGGATACGCTCGATCCCCTGCACCGTAAGCTGCTCAAATACCGCCGCGTATCCGTATCCAAAACCAGCCGCGCGCAGCTTTCGCTCAAAGAGCACCAGGCCATTTTCGAGGCCATTGCCGCCCATGACGGCGAAAAAGCGGAAAAGCTGAGCATTCAGCACGTGAAAAACGCGCGGGACAGCATCCTGCAAAGGGGCATCATCGCGTAAGACAGGCCATTGCCCAAATAATCATTGCAGCCCCTCTGCTTTCCGGAACGATGACGCCGCTCACGGAAAGGCAAATCGCCATCCTGCGCGCGGGCGGACTGCTGAATTTTATATGAAGGAGGAAAACCTATGTACCAGGAAGCCATTGAACAAGCGGTAGCGCACTATCGGGAGCTGCTTTTATCCCAGGTGGACCGCGCGGAAAAAATGAACAATGCCCAGGCCCCGGAAAAGAAAGACAAGACCGTGATCGGCATCGTTGGCGGCGACGGCATCGGCCCCATCATCGTCGCGCAGGCCCAGCGAGCCCTGGAAGCCTTATTGCAGGATGAAATCAAAGCCGGCAAGATCGAACTGCGCAGCATCGAAGGCCTGACCCTCGAAAACCGCATGGCCGTCGGAAAGGCCGTGCCGGACGACGTGCTGGCCGCCATCAAGGAATGCGACGTGCTCCTCAAAGGCCCGACCACCACCCCCTCCGGCGGCACCATGGAAAGCGCGAACGTGACCCTGCGCCGCGAGCTGGACCTCTACGCCAACATCCGCCCCGCATGCGTTCCCGAAGAAGGCATCGACTGGATGTTCTTCCGCGAGAACACCGAGGGCGAATATACCCTGGGCAGCAAGGGCATTGAACTGCCCGGCCTGCTCACGATGGATTTCAAGGTGACGACCGTGGCCGGTACCCGCCGCATCGCGCGCGCCGCGTTTGAATTTGCCAAAAAGAACGGCAAAACGCATCTTTCCGTCGTGACCAAATCCAACATCATGAAAAAAACCGACGGCATGTTCTCCGCGATCTGCCACGAAGTCGCCCAGGATTATCCGGACATCCAGGTGGACGAATACTTTATTGACATCATGAGCGCGAACCTGCTTAAGCCTTCCCTGCGCAGCACCTTCCAGGTGATCCTGCTGCCGAACCTGTACGGCGATATCATCACCGACGAGGCGGCCCAGATCCAGGGCGGCGTCGGCACCGCGGGCAGCGCCAACACCGGCGACCGCTACGCCATGTTCGAGGCCATCCACGGCTCCGCGCCCCGCGTGATCGCGCGCGGCATGGGCGATTACGCCAATCCCGAATCCATCATGCGCGCCGCCGTGATGCTGCTCCAGCACATCGGCATGCCGGATAAAGCGGCGAGGCTGGCCGCGGCCATCGACCAAGCAAACGTCAACGCCCCCATTACCGGCACCCGCGAGGGCTGCACCTGCGCCCAGTTTGGCGACGCGGTGATCGCCGCGCTGTGAACGAAACAAGCATAGAAAAAAGGAACCAGATGATGTGGAGCATGTCTGGTTCCTTTTCATATGCAGGCTGTTTATTCCTTGATCGTGCCGTCGGGGTTGAACAGCGGCAGCTTTTCCAGATAGATGATATCCCCGCGCTCGGTGGCGTCGCCTTCGGCGAGGATCGCCATCCTGCCGACGATGTTGCCGCCTGCCTGGGTGACCAGTTCTTCCACGGCCCGGAGGCTTTCACCGGTGGAAATCACGTCGTCCACGATCAAAACGCGCTTGCCGCGCATGAAATCGGCGTCGTCCTGATCGATGCAGAGCATCTGCTCCTTCGCGGTGGTGATGGAACGCACCTTCACGGAAAAGACGTTCTTCATGTACAGCTTCGGCGATTTGCGGGCGATCAGGTAGCGGTTGGTGCCCGCCTGGCGCGCCATTTCATAGCCCAGCGGAATGCCCTTGGATTCCGCTGTAATCAGCACATCGTATTCCGGGGCGCGTTTGAGCAGCTCCCGGGCGCTCGCGACGGTCAATTCCACATCGCCAAAGATAACGAACGCGCCGATATACAATTCGTCATTCACGCGGCAAAGGGGCAAATCGCGCTCCAAGCCGGCCACTTTCATGCGGTATGTTAAGCTCATGCTGATACGCTTCCTCTCATCGAATTTATCGGATGAATCAGATACGGTTTATTGTACCAGGATCGGGGGCGGTTTGTCAATCGCTGTTTTTTTGCATATCCGCCCAATATATCGCGCCGGCCACCGCGTTTTTCCAGCCGGAAAGGAGGGCTTTCCGCCTGTTTTCGTCCATCTGCGGCTGAAACGAATCCATGACGTGCCAGCCCCGCGCCGTATCTTTGAGGGTCGGATAGATACCGACGGCCAGCCCGGCCAGCAGCGCCGCGCCCAGGGCCGTGGTTTCAAGCACCGCGGGGCGCTGAACCGGCACGTTCATCAGATCCGCCTGGAACTGCATGAGCAGCTTATTCGCGCTCGCGCCGCCGTCCACGCGGAGCGCCGCGCTCTTGGCCCCGCAATCCAGGGCCATGGCGTTAAACAGATCGTTGCTCTGATATGCGATGCTTTCCAGCGCCGCGCGCACGATATGCGCCCGGCCCGTGCCCCGCGTCATGCCCACCAGCGTGCCGCGCGTATACATGTTCCAATACGGCGCGCCAAGGCCCGTGAATGCGGGCACCAGGTATACCCCGCCGGTATCCGGCACGGACGCGGCCACGGGCTCGCTCTCCTGGGCGGAAGAAATCAAATGCATTTCATCCCGCAGCCACTGGATGGCCGCCCCGCCCATGAACACGCTGCCTTCAAACGCATAGGTCGGCTTGCCGTTCAGGCGCCAGGCCATGGTGCTGAGCAAGCCGCACTTGGACAGGCGGAATTCATCGCCCGCGTTCATCAGCATAAAGCAGCCGGTGCCATAGGTATTTTTCACATCTCCGGGCGAGAAGCACGCCTGGCCGAACAGCGCCGCGTGCTGGTCGCCGACCAGGGAGGCGACGGGAATGCGCTCGCCGAGCAGGTCTTCCCGCAGCATCCCGACCACCTGCGCCGTGTCCACCACCGCGGGCAGGATCTGGCGCGGGATATCGAGGATGGAAAGAAGCTCCTCATCCCATTCCTGGGTATGCAGATTGAACAGCATGGTCCGCCCCGCGTTGGTGGCGTCAGTCACGTGCGGATGGCCCTCCACCAGATGCCAGGCCAGGAAGGAATCCGCCGTGCCGAAGCAGATTTCCCCCTTCCTCGCGCGGTCCCGAAGGTTCAGCGTATCCAGCAGCCATTTGATCTTGCTGCCGGAAAAATACGCGTCCGGAACCAGGCCCGTCTTTTCCCGGATCAAACCGGCCCTGCCGTCCCGGATCAGTTGCTCGATGATCGGCGCGGTGCGGCGGCATTGCCACACGATCGCGTTATGCAGGCAGGCGCCGGTTTCGCGGTCCCACAAAAAGGTGGTTTCCCGCTGGTTGGTAATGCCGACCGCCGCGATTTCCTTGGGATCGATCTCCGCTTTGCGGACAGCCCCGCGCAGGGCTTCGATCTGGGTGGAAAGGATATCCGCCGGGTCATGCTCCACCCAGCCGGGATGCGGATAATGCTGCGGAAATTCCTGGGCGACGGCAGCAACGATATGGCCCTCCAGCGTGAAAACGACGGCGCGGGAGCTGGTCGTTCCCTGGTCGAGGGCCACAAGATAGCGTTTGTTCATCATGCCTTCTTTTCCTCCTCCTCGGCGGCCTTTTCATTTTTGGACCTGGTGACCTCGCGCACCCGTTCCTCCGCGTTCAGGAAGCATTGGGCAATTTGCGGGTCAAACTGCGTGCCCGCGCCTTCGCGGATGATGCTCATGGCCTTCTCAAAGGGGAAGCCTTCCTTATAGCTGCGGCGCGACACCAGGGCGTCGAACACATCCGCCACCGCCATGATGCGCGCAGAAAGCGGAATATCCGTGCCGGAGAGGCCCTGGGGATAGCCCTTGCCGTCCCAGCGCTCGTGATGGAAATTCGCCAGGTTCCTGGCCTCCTTCAAATAGCCGGATTCGCCCTTGGATACGGTCTTGATCGCGTTATGGATGATTTCACCGCCAATGACGGTGTGCGTCTTCATTTCGTTATATTCTTCTTCGGTCAGCTTCCCGGGCTTATTGAGCACCGAATCGGCGATGTGGATCTTGCCCACGTCATGCAGCGGCGCGGAATTGACCACGTCCTGCATATAGCTGTCGGTCAGCCTGTCTTCGTACACATGGTCGGCCTTCATCTGCTCCATGATGATGCGGGCGTACGCGGCGGTATTCCTGATATGGTCGCCGGTCATTTTGTCGCGGCTTTCAACGACGTCCGCCAGCACCATGATCATGCCGTTCTGCAGCTGGGCGATGCTCTTGTTTTTTTTCTGGGAATCGCTGATGTAGCCGACGGTATCCTCGCACGTTTTTTCAAAGGCGCGGTACAGGTTTTCGATTTCGTCGCCCGTATGGATATCCAGTTGGTTGATTTTTTCCAAGCTTTCCGCGCGCGCGTCCTCGGTGTTGAAGGCGAAGGTGCCCGCGGCATCCGTGATGGCGTTGATGGGATGAATGATGTGATGCCGGGCCAGATGAATGCCGCATACCATAATCAGGAGGAAAAAGCCCAAAAACAGGGAAATGATCCGGGTCATGAACACTTCCTCGCTCGCGATGATGCGGGGCATGGAAAGATCGGCCGCGGCATAGCATTGGCACACGCCGTTATCGTCATACACGGGCACATACAGGGTCAATAAGTGCCCGTAGGTATCGTCTGAAACCACGGGATCCATTTCCTCGCCCGCAAGAAGCTTTGGCAGGTACGGCAAAAAAGCCTCGTCAAAAGGGATCACGGTGCCCGGGGCCTCCCCCTCCAGATTCTCGGTATCCGGATCGATGACCACATGGCAGCCGTCTTCCCTGATTTGATAGGCGTAAATGAACGCGATATCCGGGGAGCAATCCATGATGTCCTTGAACTTTTTCTCCGTGTCCAAATACCCTTCCGCCGCTTCGCCCAGCGTCAAATACTCCTCGACCTTGTTTCCGTCGAGATAGGAAGCGGCGAGCCTTGCAAGGCCAAAGCCGATCTGGGTCTGGTTATCCAGCGCGGCGTTATGGAAAAGATTGAAGCTGATCGCCGTCACGGCGACGGAAATCAGAAGGGCCGCCGTGGCGATACAGAGCATGATCTTCGCCCCAAGCGGAACGCCGCGCACCGTCATCTGCCTTGCGCTTTGGTTGCGCCAGCCGAACAGGTTCAGCCGATCCTTCCACGCCTTGGGGACCGCGGCAAGCAGCGCCAAGGCGATGGCCAGGCTGAGCGCCTTATCCGCGATATCGATCACGATATCCGCAAACAGCTGAGCGTTGAACGCGTTATGGATCCAGTTGTTGAAAAACTGATGCGCGAGCGGCGCGGAAATACCGCTGCCAAAATCGTGCTCATACAAAAACCAGGTGAGCAGGGAGCCCAAAGCGCCGCCGATCAGGACGAAGGTGAACAGGGCGGCCAGGATCCCCTTGAATTTCTTATAATATCCTTTTTCGGAGAAGTACGCGGCCGCAATGGCGATCATCACGTTCAGCACCGCGTAATAAAACGTGGTGGTATCGGCAATGCCGTTGATGGCGTTTGTGAGCAGGCCGACGATGATGCCGGGAATATAGCCGCCCAGCGACGATGTCAAGATGGTGCCGATCGCGTCCAAATAAAGCGGGATATTCGCAGCAAGCATGGCCTTGCTGCCCAGCAGGTTGATCCCGACCCCGACGAGGCAGAGAACCGCCGTCAACAGCAAGTCTTTCTTCCTGCTGTTGCGGCTTCGCAGACCATTTTGCATGCAAACACCCTCTTTCAAGCGTATCCGCGTAAAACACTTCTATATTTGGAACAAATACTTCGATTCGATTATATCATATTGCCGTCCGTACCGCAAGGGGCGCTTTCATTGGATTCCCGCCGCGTCACCGGATCGCGCTCATTCGGATCTTGACCGCCAGGATGCGCTCCACGCTTTCTTCGATGCGCGCCATGGTCAATTCGCCGCTGGAAAGGGCGGCGCGGATGGCGGCGACCGCTTTATCCAGATCCGGCGGCAGCAGCAGCAGATCGGCCCCGGCCTTGAGCGCCGCAACGCTCTCCTGGCCTTTTTTGTAATTCGAGGTGATTGCGTTCATCCTGAGCGAATCCGTCACCACCACGCCCTGAAAGCCCATCTGACCGCGCAGGATGTTGGAGATCATGGCGTAGGACATGGAGGTATGCACGTCCTCCCCCATGATGCTGACCTTGCCATGGGAAATCAGGATCATTTCCGCGTCTTCGTCGATCATGTCCTGAAAGGGGAGCCATTCCAGGGTGCGCATATCGTCCAGCGTCCGCGGGATGCCGATATTGGAAAGCAGGGTGCCGTCCTTGGTCCCGTGCCCGGGAAAATGGCCGAAGCAGGGCAGCAGCCCGCCGTCGCGAAGGCCCGACGCCATGTGGGAGGCCATGCGGGAAACCAATTTTGGATCGCTCCCATAGGTCTGCACGCCGATCTTTTCCTGGTCGATCCAGGTATCCAGCGAGGGCGCGAAGGTCATATTGATGCCCAGAGGCGCAAGATAAGCGGCGATCTGCCTGCCTGCCGAATAAGCCAGCGCTTCGTTGCCGCTCGCCCCGATTTCTTCCGGGGACATCGCAAGCCGGTAGCCTAATTTATTCGCCACCCGGGATACGAGCCCGCCCTCCTCGTCAACGCCGAGAAACAGCGGGTACAGCCCCGCCTTGGAAGCCTGCGAGGAAAGCGCCTGCGTCAAAGCGCGCAGCTGCTCCTCGGATTCGATATTCTGCCCAAAGAGGATCACGCCGCCGACCGGGTATTTCAAAAACACATTTTCATCGGGCAGGGCGACGGAGCGGCTCTCTCCCGTCAGATCCTCCACGGTGACAAAAAACAGCTGATAAATCTTCTGTTCATCCGTCATCCGCTGCATCATGGCGCGGGCCTGATGCTTCAGATCGGGCGTATCTTCGTCCTCGTCCACCACAAAGCTGCCCTCCGCGCGCACAGCCGCCGGAAAAAACCCAAGCGCCAGCACCAGCGCGATCAGGCAAATGATAATCCGCCGCAATGTACCTTCCTCCTTTTATTTCCCCTTTATTGTAGCATACGCCATTCGGATTGGCAACGGTTCCGACATTTTAAGTTAAGAAGGAAGATCCGGAGCCAAAAATTTTCTTTTGTCCAGGCTCTTGCATCTATGACGGATTTGTGGTACACTTTAATAGTCAAAGAAAGACAATTTCTTTGGAGGGATGATTATGCGTCTTAGCGATACGATCGAAAGCTTCATCAAGGCCATGATCCAGGAGGATCAGCCGGAGGTGGAGCTGAAAAGAAATGAACTGGCGGAGTATTTCCACTGCGCGCCGTCCCAGATCAATTATGTGCTCGCCACGCGCTTTACGCCGGATCACGGGTATGTCACCTCTTCCCAGCGCGGCGGCGGCGGCTATATCCGCATCGTGCGGGTATGCCGCACGACGGGCGATCAAATGCATTATCTGCTCAACGAGCGCATCGGCGACAGCCTCAGCGCCCAGTCGGCGCAGGCGCTGTGCGCGCAATTGGCTGAAAGGAAGCTCGTTTCCGCGCACGAAGCGCAGATCATGGCGGCGGCGGTGTCACCCCAGGCTTTGTCCGCGCCCATGCCGGAAAGCGTGAAGGACGCGCTGCGGGCAAAAATATTCAAGTGCATGCTGCTCGCTGTCATGCAGCGCAAAACCGCGGAAAACGGTTGATTTTGCCGCTGTATCGCCCATTCCGCCTGCGCATACTATGATACGGCGAAGCGGCGGATTCCATCGATAAGGGAGGGAAGCGCCCGCTCTTTGCAGCGGAGGCGCACAGACATATGCTTTGTGAAGAATGCGGAAATAACCAGGCCGAAGTGATCATGACCACGGTTTTGAACGGCCAAACCACCACCCGGCACCTGTGCCGGGAATGCCTGAGAAAATACCAGACGGAAAATTTGCAGAACGTGCTGGCGGCTGTCCTGTCCACGCTGGTGAGCAAATCCCATGAGATCCCGGACATCACCTGCCCGCGCTGCGGAGAAACCTACGCGGAATTCCAGAAAAGCGGCATGCTGGGCTGCGCGGAATGCTATCAGGCGTTCCGCAGGCAGCTGACGCCGCTATTGGCCCGCGCACAGGGCCATTCTCAGCACGCGGGCCGCAGGCCGCCGGTCAGCGAAGAGGACCAGGCGCGGCTGAGCCGGATGGAGGAGCTGCGCAAGCTCATGGAAGCCGCCGTGAACGAAGAGAATTTTGAAGAAGCGGCCCGTCTGCGCGACGAGCTGAAGGCCATGACCCCGGCCAGGGAGGAAAAAGAATGAGCTATATCATCGTATCCTCCCGGGTCCGCCTGGCCCGGAATTATGAGGATCTTCCCTTCCGCAGCAAAATCACAAAAGAGCAAAGCGAAGCCTGCGTGCAGCGCACGCTCAACGCCCTTCGCTCCCTGCCCCAGCCCTATTCCTTCCTGCCCCTTCGCGACATGGAGGAAAATGAAAAAAGGTCGCTGCTGGAATCCCATCTCATCAGCCCGGACCTGATGGACCACGAGGAGTGCGGGGCCGTGCTGATCCGCATGGACCAGCAGATTTCCGTCATGATGAACGAGGAGGACCATCTCCGCATCCAGGGCTTCGGAAAGGGCGACAGCCTGGCGGAAGCGGCCGAGCGGGCGTTCTCCATCGACGACGCCCTGCAGGATCAATTGTCCTTTGCCTTTGACCCGCAGCTTGGATATCTGACCGCCTGCCCGACCAACGCGGGCACGGGCCTTCGCGCATCCATGATCCTGCATCTGCCCATGCTCACGCAGTATAAGCAGATGGGCAAAATCAACCAGCTGGCGGCAAAGCTGGGCCTGACCCTGCGCGGCATTTACGGCGAGGGCAGCGAAGCGCAGGGGAACCTGTACCAGTTGAGCAACCAGGTCACCCTGGGCCGCACGGAAAAAGAAATGATCGACGCCGTGACCGCCACGGCCCGGCAGATTTCCGAGATGGAGGCCATCCATCGCGCCAAGGCCGCCGACCGGGACCTTACGGCCTTGGAGGATCAGCTTTTCCGCTCCTTCGGCCTGCTTTCCAACGCGCGGCTGATGCCGATCAAGGAGTTCATGCAGCATTGGTCCAATCTGCGCCTTGGCGCGGCCATGGAAAAGCTGCCCATCTCCACCGAAACCTGCGACGCGCTTTTGACCGCCGCGCAGCCCGCCCACGTGAGGAAAGCCGCGGGCGCGGCCGTGAGCGACAGGGAGACGGACGCGCATCGAAGCGAACTGATTCGCCAGACCATCAAAAACGGAGGATAATCTTTTATGCCAATTTTCGGACGCTTTAACGAACGGGCCCAGCGGGTGATCGCCGCCGCGCAAAAATCAGCGGTGGACCTGGGCCACAGCTATGTGGGCAGCGAGCACTTTTTGATCGGTCTGCTCAAGGAAGCCCGCTCGGACGCCCCCGCCCTTCCGGATCACGTGATCGCCGAAACGGTGATCGAGGCCGTCAAGCAATTAAACGGCACCGGCAGCCATACCCCGACGCAGCTGGAATTGACGCCAAGGGTCAAGAAGCTGCTGGAAACGAGCATCCGGGAAGCGCACAGGCTGGGCCAGTCCTATGTGAGCTCGGGCCATTTCTGGCTGGCGCTTCTGGACGACGAGGACAGCACCGCCATGCGGGTGCTGACCAGCATGGGCTGCGATATCGATAAGCTGCAGGAAAGCGTGCAGGAAGCGATCGGCCGCAGCCAGGAAAAACCCGTGGAGGCAGCCTCGTCCGGCGGCAATTCATTCCTGAAAAAGTATGGACGCGATCTGAACGAAGCCGCTGAAAAGGGCGAGCTTGATCCCGTGATCGGGCGGACGAACGAAATCGAGCGGATCGTGCAGATCCTTTCCCGCCGCACCAAAAACAACCCCGTTCTGATCGGCGAGCCGGGCGTGGGCAAATCCGCGGTGGCGGAAGGGCTCGCCCAGCGCATCAACCAGGGCGCGGTGCCGGAAACCCTGTCCAGCAAGAAACTCATTTCCCTGGACATCGGCTCCATGGTGGCGGGGAGCAAATATCGCGGCGAATTTGAGGAGCGGCTCAAAAACACGCTGGACGAAGTCAAAAAGCGCGGCGACGTGATCCTTTTCATCGACGAATTGCAAAACATCATCGGCGCGGGCCGCGCGGAAGGCAGCATGGACGCCGCCAACATCCTAAAGCCCGCCTTGGCCCGGGGCGAGCTCCAGTGCATCGGCGCGACCACCCTGGATGAATACCGCAAGAATATCGAGAAAGACGCGGCGCTCGCCCGTCGGTTCCAGCCCGTCACGGTCAACGAGCCGAGCGAGGAAGAAACCATCGCCATCATGAAGGGCCTTAGGGACCGCTACGAAGCGCACCACAAGGTCCGGATCACGGATGAAGCGCTGGAGGCCGCGGTCAAGCTCTCCAACCGCTACATTGCCGACCGCTTCCAGCCGGATAAAGCCATCGACCTGATGGACGAGGCGGCGTCCCGCGTGCGCATCCAATCCTTCACCGCGCCGCCGGATGTGAAGGCGCAGGAAAAGGAGCTGGAAAGCGTGCTTCGCGAAAAACGCGAGGCCATTGACAAGCAGGATTACGAAAAGGCCGCGGCACTGCGCGACCAGGAGCATACGCTCCGCGCCGAGATCGAGGAAAAGCGCGCCGTGTGGGAGCAAAAGAAGGTGACCGCCAAGGACACGGTGGGCGAGGAAGAAATCGCCCAGGTGGTGTCCGGCTGGACGGGCATTCCGGTCAAGAAGATGA
>JAFXZO010000047.1 GCA_017541205.1 Clostridia bacterium
CGTCGGGGTCGGGGATTTCGTCGGGGTCGGGGTAGGCGTCTTCGTCGGCGTCGGCGTAGGCGTCTTCGTCGGGGTCGGGGTAGGCGTCTTCGTCGGGGTCGGGGTAGGCGTCTTCGTCGGCGTCGGCGTAGGCGTCTTCGTCGGCGTGGGTGTCGGAGTCGGGGTCGGGGACTTCGTCGTGGTCGGGGTCGGGGACTTCGTCGGCGTGGGTGTCGGAGTCTTCGTCGGCGTCGGGGTCGGGGACTTCGTCGGCGTCGGGGTCGGGGACTTCGTCGGCGTCGGGGTCGGGGATTTCGTCGGCGTCGGGGTCGGGGACTTCGTCGGGGTCGGGGTAGGCGTCTTCGTCGGCGTTGGGGTCGGCGATGCCGTCGGGGTCGGTTCGGGCTCCGGCAAAGGCTCCGGCGCGGGGGTTTCAATGATCGGGGTCGGCGTGGGGGTCGGCGTCGGCTTCAGGATCAGGCGGGAGCCGATGAAAGCAAGGCTGCCGACGGCGACCAGCGCGGCCAGGATGCCGACGATTTTCACGGCGGCGTTGCCCTTGCGTTTTTCAGGCTCCGGGCCGGGGGCCGGGGAGGCGGGAGCGGCGGGCGGGGGCGTTGGCGGCGCGGGCGGCGCGGGAGGCGCGGGAGGCGGCGTCTGGGTCGGCGGGGTCACGGGCGTCTGCCGCATCAGGGCGCGGCGCATTTCATCCGCGCTGGCAAACCGGTCCTCCGGTTTATAGGCGCAGGCCTTCAGGATCACGTCCTGCAGCCATTTGCTCACGTTCCGGGGCGGCGGAAGGGCCTCGCCCTTCACGCGGCGGATCAGCGATTCGGTGCGGACGTTCGGGGAATCCAGGGAATGGTCCTGCGGCATGAAGGCGTGGCGGTTTCCGTTTGCCAGCCAATAGAGCACCATGCCCAGCGAATAAATATCCACCTTGGACGCCGCGGCAAAGTCCACCGCGCCGGTGATGGAATTATAGATTTCCGGGGCCATATAATAGGGCGTGCCCTGGCGCGTCAAATGCAGGGTCGATTGCTCCAGCCGCCTTGCCACGCCGAAATCGCCCAGCTTATAGCTGCCGAATTCGTTGATGAAGATATTATCGGGCTTGATATCCCGATGGACGATGTTCTTTTTGCCGCAGATATCCAGCGCCGTGCATAGGTCGATGCCCAGCTTGACGATATCCTCCTCCGACATCCGCTGCTTTTCCAGCACCTTCATCAGGGGGGTCAGCAGCTCCATGCGGATCAGGATATACCAGAACGGCTCGTCCTCATAATGAATGATTTTGTAGTCGTCGATGGCGACGATGTTGGTGCAGCCCTTGACCGCGTCCATCAGCTGGATCTCGGCCGTATAATTCTTGGCGATCCCCTGATAGTATGTGGAAATCTGCTGGACGGACATTTGCTCCGCCCGGCGCTCTTCCAATTCCTGCGCATCCCTGGGGATCACGCAAGTCTTGATGGCGGCGTACGACACGCCCGCCAGATCCTGCTTGCGGACCTTGAACACATCGCCATAGGAACCGCTGCCCAGCTTGGACACGATTTCCCATTCCGGCCATGTCGCTTTGAGGACGTCTAAAATATCTTTCATGCTGCCAGTCTCCCGTTGCTGTTTGCTTTATCCACGGCCCGCGGCAAGGCGGAAAAAGATTTTAACGCATGATTTCGATGCAGTCCAGCGCCAGCTTCATGGCCTGCTCCAACTGTTCGGGCGAGCCGGACGGGCAGTTGGCCGTCACCTGGAAGAAGGTGCTGTCCTCATGGATCATGGCCATGCAGACATTGTTCTGCGCGCCTTTGTACTCGGTTTTGTAAGGCCGGATCATGGCGGTTTCCGCGCCGCAGCGGATGGCGGGGTGCGTCAGATCGCCGTCCTCAAAGGAGGCGTCGAATTCCGCGCCGGCAAAGCTCTTGAGGGCCAGGTCATTGGTGTTCATGAAGCGGCCGAGCAGGCCGACGCCCAGGCCGATCCAGCCCATATCCTCCGTATCCAGGGCGCTGATGCGGATACGCACGTCGCCCCTGCGCATATAGACGCTGCCGCTGTAGGTATAGACCTCGAAATCGCTGCTGACGCGAACGCCCAGATCGCCGCCTGTGAGCAGATCTCCGGGCTTATAATCCGCCTGGAAGGAAGAATCCGCGATGGTGTAGGCTTCGGAAATGGCGATGGGGCGCTCGCTGCCGTGCTCGCTAAAGCCGCGGGCCACGTCGCGCATATCCACGGCGTAGTTGAGGTTGGCGTTATCCGTATCGCTGTAACCGCCCTGGGTGATGCCGATGACCTCGCCCTGGTCGTTGAACAGCGCGCCGCCGCTGGAGCCGTGGGTGATTGGCGCGTTGAACTGGATATAGGTGACGCCCTCCCGATCGGACAATTCATAGAAGCCGGAGATCATGCCCTCGGAAAAGGTGTTCCTCGCCCCGCGCGGGCTGCCGATGGCCACGCACCGCGCGCCGCGCTGCGGCTCGCCCGACGCGACGGGCAGCGGCGTTCCGCCCGCGGGGAAGACCAGCAGCGCGTAATCGTATTTCTGGTCGGCCCAGATCACCTGGGTCATTTCGTAAGAATCACCCTCGTCCGAAATGGCCACGATCTTGTCCGCATCCTCGATCACATGGTAGTTGGTGACCATGATGTTCTCGGAAAAGGCCACAAAGCCGCTCCCGGTCGCGAACAGGGACCCGTTGGCGTACGCTTCCAGCTTGTAGACGGACAGGGCCGCCCGGTTCATGCCCTCCACATCGTTATGGAAGCCTTCGGCCAGCGCGCCGGGCAGCAGGCACGCCGCCAGCATCATCAGGGCCATCACACAGGAAATCATGCGTTTCATTGGGTTGATCCTCCTTTTATGTGTATATTTTTCCTTTTCAATCAATGTAATTGCACATTCCAGCCGGATATGTGCTTTTGCAGCCGGATCACATCCATGACGTTCACGATGCCGTCGCCGGTGGTATCGCAGCGGGCTTCATCCACATCGCCGGGCCAGCCGGAAATATGCTTTTGCAGCCGGATCACGTCCATGATATCCACCTTGCCGTCGCCCGTCACATCGCCGGGGATGCCGACGCCCGCCTGCTGATCGTCCTCCTTGGGTTTGGGCGTGGAGGTCGCGGATTTTGGGGTGGGGGACGCGATAACGGTGTACTTGGTGGCGGTGGGCGTGGGGCTGGAATCTTCATCATCCGGATCTGCGATGAAATTCTGATACACATAGACGCCCGCGCATGCCGCGGCCAGGACCAGCAGCACGATCAGGAAGATGACGAGCCCCGAATGCTTCTTTTTTTCGGGCGTGTCCGCGCGGTCATCCGGCGGATTCATGCCGCCGCTGCGGTTCAGATACACGGTTTCGCTGCCGGAGGAGGGGCGTTCGCTGCCGCCGCTGCGGTTCAAATACACGGTTTCGCTGCCGGAGGAGGGGCGCGCCCCGCCGCCGCTGTCGCGGTCCAGGCCCACGGTGCTGTCTCCGCCGCGGGGTTTGGGCTGCGCGTTTTCGTTTTTCACATAGATCGTTTCCTGGCTTTCCTCGCGGTCTTTCGGCTTGGCGGCAGAGCGATCCACGCCCACCGTGCGTTCGCTGTCCTCGGCCGGGGCTTCGCCGTACTGATCCTTGACATAGATCGTGCCGAGCGGGTCATTGGGCTTGGCGCTTGCCGCGGCGGCCGTCTGCTGCTGGCCGACGGATTGGCCCGCCACGGTCTGCTGGCCGAAGGCCTGGCCGGCGGCAGGCTGCGCTCCCGCGGGCCTGGCCGCGCCGTTCAGCGGCTTTATGAAGGCGGTGAAGCTGTTGAGGATCTGCAAACGCCGCGCGTCCAGGAAGGGCACCACCTGCTCCCGGATCTTGACGGGCACGCCCCAATGCGCTTCGGCGATGCTGCCGGCGATGGCGGCGATGGTATCGCTGTCGCCGCCGATGGAAACGGCGTTGCGGATGGCGTCCTCAAAGGAGGTGGCCTCCAGGAACGCCTGGATGGCCTGGGGCACGCTGCCCTGGCAGGATACGTCGAACTGATAGGAATCCCGGATCTGGCTCAGGGAAAAATTGAGGGGATAATAATTCTGCCAGATATAATCGCGGATCTGCTCGCGGCTTTTTCCCTGGCGGGCCAGGAAAATGGCGGCCGTGACGGCGCGCGCGCCTTTCATGGCCTCGGGATGGTTGTGGGTGACCCGGGTGACGGCGTCGGAGAGCATGAGCGCTTCCTCCAGCGTGGACGCCGCCCAGGCGCAGGGGCTCACGCGCATCGCCGCGCCGTTTCCGGAGCTGTGGTAGGGCTGCGGATCGTTGGACTGCACCCAATCGGCGAACATCTGGCCAAAGCCGTAGGGATATTCCCGGCCCAGCGCCTGCATGGAGCGCACGGCGTTATCGGCGAGCACGTCTGCCCTGCCGCCGGACTGCACGATGGCCTGGGCGATGGCCAGGGTCATGTTGGTATCGTCCGTCGGCGCGCAGCCGGCGTTGTACATTTCAAAATCCTTGCCTTTATAGTTGTGGCGCTCAAAACGCGAGCCGGCGATATCCCCGGCGATCGCGCCGAGCAGCACGGCCCCTTTGGCCAGCGCGGACGCGTCCTGGGCCGGAGGCTGGGCGTGATGATGGGGCTGGACGGACGCCGGCTCCTGCCGGTTATCGGGTTTGCCGGCGTCGGGCCTTGGCTCCTCCGCGCCGGGCTCCCGCTCGTCCTGATCGGCCAGCTTTTGGAGCGCGCGCATCATTTCCCGCGCGGACTGGTAGCGATCCCGGGCGTCATAAGCGCAGGCCTTGAGGATGATCCTTTGCAGCGCCGGGGACGCCTGATACGGCGGGGGCAATTCCTCGCCGCCCATCCGGCGGAAGAGGGCGTTCTGGCGGTCGTCCGCGGTGGCGATCTGCTTATTGGTGGGCAGGAAGGGCAGGCGGGAGCCGTTGGTGAGCCAATAGAGCACCATGCCCAGCGAATAGATATCCACCTTGCAGGCGGCGGCGAAATCCGTCTGCTTGAGGAGGGATTTATATACCTCCGGGGCCATGTAGTTGGGCGTGCCCTTCATGGACATGCCCATGGTCATCCTTTCCAGGTTGCGGGCCACGCCGAAATCGCCCAGCTTATAATCGCCGAATTCATTGACGAAAATATTGTCCGGCTTGATATCGCGGTGGACGATGTTCTTTTTGCTGCAAATATCCAGCGCGTTGCACAGATCGATGCCCAGCTTGATGACATCCTTTTCCTGCATGCCCGTCTCGGCGACCTTTTTCACCAGGGGGGTCAGCAGTTCCATGCGGATAAAGATATACCAGGTGGTTTGTTCTTTTACCCGCAGGATCTTGTAATCCTCCAGCGCAACGATGTTTTTGCAGTTGTGCACGGAATTCATCAGCTTGATTTCTTCCGAGTAATCCTTCACCACGCCTTGATAATAGGTAAAGGTCTGCTCGGGCGTCATGCCTTCCGCGCGCAGCTCTTCCATCTCCGTGCTGTCCCTGGGGATCACGCTGACCTTGATGGCGGCATAGGAGGTGCCGGCCATGTCCTGACGCCGCGCCTTATACACGGTGCCGAAGCTGCCCGCGCCGATCTTGCCTATCAGCTCCCAATCCGGCCATGCCTGCCGAATGATTTTCTGCATATCGCTCATAGCTCATCACCCATCATTCAGGATTCTGTGTCTTTTGTGGTATCCGCGCGCCGCCTCTCTACGGCAAATCAATATGATAGGAAGAAAACTGCATATCCGTGACCGGGTTTTCGTCGAAATCCCCGGCCTCCACCAGGACCATTTCGATCACATAGCTGCCCTTTGGCGCGCCCGGAAGCACGCGGAAAGGAACGGTGATCTTCGTTCCCTCTTTGATCCCGGTGTTTTCCAGGAGGAAGGACGTATCGTTCTGCGCCACCTCCGAAGGAATCAGCGCAAACACCGCATGGTCGTACACGAGCCGCATGGTGGCGGCCATGGCCTTGCCGGGGTTCGCCGTTACCTCGAAAACCGCTTCAAACGTGATCTCCTCCGCCGGGAGCACCTCCACCGTGACAGTGGAAAACACCATGCCGCCCGCCGGCTTTTCCTGGCCGTTCATCGCGCTCAAAATCTCAAAGGAAATGGTGTAGACGCCTTCGGGCGCGTCGGGCAGCACCCGGAAGGGCACCGTGACCGTCTTCCCCTCGGGGATGCCGCCGATATTCATCAGCAGGACGCTGTTCTCATTCGCCGCCGCCTCGGACGGGATCAGCGCAAACGCCGCATGATCGTAAACCACCCGCATGCTGGCGGCGACCGCCTTTTCCGGGTTTTCCAGCAGCCGGAGCACGCAGTCAAACGCTTCGCCCTGCCGCCTTGGCGATTCGTCGGGTTCCTCCAAAGACGCCGAACGCACCGGGGCGGAAACGCGCGTCTGGCCCAGTATATCCGTGCAGCGGACGGTCATTTCCCGCCCGGGCAGGACTTGATCGAAAAGCTGGATAGCGAACGCTCCTTCCCCGTTCGCCCACGTCGAGGCGAACAGCGTTTTGTCCAGATACAAGTCCACCGTTCCGTTCGGTACGGCGCTGCGGCCGGTGAGCGTTCCGCCCTCCGCCGGAAGCGCTTCCTGGTCGAAGGCCGGTTTTTCCGTTATCAGGATGAGGCCGTCCGTTTGGCCGGCGGCTTCCGGCAGGGTCTTCACGGGAATTTTGATTTGATAGCCCCGGAGCTGCGGATAATCGCACACGATCCGGGCTGCGCGGGAAAGATCATCGGTCGCGAAGGTGATTTGCGCCAGGTTTTCCGCCTTTTCGCCGATCACATTCCCGTCCCCGTCCTCCAGCCACGCCTGGGTCTGCAGCCCCTCCTGGGCATTTAAGTCAAACCGCATGGATTCCGGCGTTTCCTCGTCCAGATAAACGCCGCCGAGCGGACTGAGAGTGATGGCTTCCGCCCGCTCGACCTGGAGAAACGCGCCTTCGTCCGTGTCGTTATTGACGTATTGCACGCTGTCCTTTTCCGACAGGCCCCAGGCGTTCAGATCGATCGAAGCGTTCCCTTCGGCGTCGAAATCCGCGCTCATGCGGATATCGTTGATGCTGATCCACAGCTTGCCCGACGTTCTGTTTACATGAACGTTCAGCTTCCGAACGCCCGCGTAAATCTTGTTTCCGCCGCCCGGGCCGCAGTCCGCGGTGATGCGCAGCGGCTGAAGGAACGTGCCCGTTTGTTCGGCTGCTTCCTGGCCGTTGTGGCGGACGGCGACGGTATAGACGTTATTCCACGCGTCCTGCGGCACCTGGATGGAAAACGAGCATGTTTGCGGGGAAGGATCAGCGCCGTCCGCGGCATAGACCGGCTTTTGTGCCTGTTGCCACGCCGGGGTTCCGCCTGCCGGATACACGGCGTATTCAAAGGTATCCGTATTCTTGCCGTCCGTTTCATAACGAACGGTCAGGCGGGCGGCCTCTTCGACCGTCCAATACGGCTCGCCGTTTCTTCCTTCCCGGGCGCCCTCCACTTCAAAGGAGATATCGGGGTCTGACAAATCGAATGCAAAGGAAGAAAAGGAAAACTGATCCCACATCACTTTGGGGGCTTTGACTTTCACGGTATATCTGTCTGCATAGTATTTCCCCGTATCGGACAGCGCGCATTCGAGCCTGTATTGTTTGCCGTATTTGACGAGCTTCGCTTCTCTGGTAATTTTGCTGTTCACACCGATGATTTCAAAGGTGATCCCCTGCGCGTTGTATGACTTGGCCTGTTCGTCCGTCAGGCTAAAAGCATTGGAAACGAGCGTGATGGACTGATAACGTTTCACAGAAGGTATTCCCCTCACATTTCCAAGCTCTTCAATATACAGCTTCACATCGGTTTTTTTCGGCGGGTCGGTCTCCGCCTGCGCCGCGACGGGCAACAGGAAAAACAGCAGCAGCGCTGCCAGGGATCCGATCAAAGCCGCGTTTGTTCTGCGCATCATGCCATTTCTCCTTTTGCGCCCCGCGTTTCCTGGTCAGGGGAAGATCCAGCTGGCAATGGGGATGGCAACGTCGCTGATTTTCCAGCTGCCGCTTTCCTTTTTCATTTCCAGGTTCAGATCGCCGGAAAAGCTGCTGCCGATAATGTGGATGGTGACGGACGAATTGCTGCCCGAGGTCTTGGTATCGCCCAGCTTATATTCCCAGGGGCCGCTTTTCCCGTCCAGCAGATCCACCACCTTATGGATATCGGTCAGGCTGGTAACGAGCTGCACCACAAAATTCTGCGAAATGTCGTATACCTTATTGTACGCCTTCAGGGCGTTGCCGGTCAGATGCGGCTCCACCGCCTTGACGCCGTTTGCTTTGACCTCGTCCGCGATTTTTTTGAGCGTATACTGGGGCGAATTGAGCACCGTATAAAGCACGAAGCCCCCCACGAGCACCGCGACCAGCGTCGCCGCAAGCGCGATCATCACCCAGCGTTTTTTCAGCATAGATCTTCTTTCTCCCTTTCCGTTCAATCGTTCCGTGAAGCGCGGGGCTTCGTTCTATCAGCCGTTCTCCTTGCGGATGCGGGGCAGGATCAGCCGGGCCAGGATCAGGAACCCGAGGGTGAAGCCTGCCAGGATCAGCCAGGCGCGCAGCATATGTTCGTTCGTGCGTTCAAAGAAATCCTCCGTGGTGCGCTGCACCGTCATGCCCATTTCCTGCATGGTGCGCTCCAGCGCCTTGGGCAGGGCGTTCAGATCCGCCGTGGTGCCATAGCCCTCCATGCTCCAGCGGCACACCGTGAACCAGCTGACGATCTCCGTCGCCCCGGACAGGGAAAAGAGCAGGCCGGAGAACAGCATCTGGGGCATGAGCAGCAGCGGGGCGACCGTCATGGCCCGGTCCGGATTGGTAAAGAGCGAAGAAACGAAGAGGCCCATGCTCGTCGCCGCCATGGCGGAAAGCCAGGTGGTCAGGAACATTTCAAGGAGCGGGGACAGCATCTGCCCTTCTTCCGGCAGGCCCACCATCGCCGCGAATACGCCCGTCACCATCGCGCACTGGATCAGGCACAGAATGCCCAGCACCAGGATCTTGGAAAGCGTATAGGACGTGAGCGAAAGGCCGGTCATATATTCGCGCTTGAGGATCGTTCGCTCCTTACAGATTTCCTGGATGGCGTTGAGCATGCCGATCCAAAAGCCGGAGCAGGACAGCGCGAAGAGCAGGCTCTTGGTCATTTCATAATATTCGTACTGGTTGCCGTCGGCGACGACGGATATCAGCAGGGCCAGCAGCGGCGCCTGGGCCAGCAGCAGAATGAGGCGCTGCCTGTCGTTGAGCACCAGCTTGGCATAGCGCTTTCCCAGCACCGCCAGCTGGCGCAGGCGATGCTTGTCCTTCTTGACGGAGAGCTTTTCTCCGCGGGGCTTTTCCGCCGTGGGCGGCAGGGTGCGCACGTATTTATCGCGCCAGAAGGTGGGCTCTTCCGTGATTTTCTGGTAAACGTCCACCACGTCGTTCACTTCAAAGAAGCGCAGCGAATCGCGCAGATTGCCAAAATAGCACAGCCGCCCGCCCTTTCCCATGAAGGCGACCTTATCGCACAGGCCGAGCTGCAAGGTGGAGTGCGTGACCAGGATCACGGTCTTGCCCGCATTCGCCATGCTGCGCAGGGACTGCATCAGGCTGCGCTCCGTGCCGGGATCCAGGCCGGAGGCGGGCTCATCCAGGAACAGCAGCTTCGGGTCGGGCAGCAGCTCGACGGCGATCGAGGCGCGCTTGCGCTGGCCGCCGCTCAGGGCCTTAATGAGGCTGTTGCGTTTTTCCTTCAGATCCACCATCTCGATGGCCTTGTCGATGGCGCGCTCGCGCTCCTGCTCGCTCATATCCTTGGGCAGGCGCAGGTTGGACGTATATTTGAGCATGTCGTAGAGCGTCAGGTTATCATAAACGATATCCGACTGCGGCACATAGCCGAAAATCTTTTTCAGGGCGTCGAAATTGCGGTACAGATCCACGCCGTTGATGTAGACGGAGCCTTCTGCCGGTTTCAGATATCCGCACAGGGCGTTCAGGATGGTGCTCTTGCCCGCGCCGGAACCGCCGATGATCGAGATCAGCTCTCCGGGCTTGATGCTCATGGACACGTGATCGGAGGTGACAAAGCTCTTTTTTCCGCGTCCGCGCACGATGACCACGTTGCGCGCGTCCACGGAAATGCCGCGCGTGGCCGTGCTCATATAGAGGCCGCCGCCGGTAAAGATCAGGCGGGTATTGATGATGCCGATCATATCCTTTTCGTGCAGCTGCACGCTGCCCTGGATATGCTCGCCGTTGACCAGAACGCCGTTGGCGCTGTTTTCGTCGTAGATGAACCAGCCGCGGTTCGTACGCGCGATCCTCGCGTGCACGCGGGATACGCTCACATGGTGCAGCACCAGGTCGCATTCATTGCCGCGGCCGATGGTCATTTCGTTTTTCAGCGGCACCAGATACCACGCCTGCTCCGGCAGCGCGGAGGAAACGATCATCATCACGCCGTCCTGGCGCTCCTCCGTGCGGCTGTCGATGCGGTAGATATCGCCCTCGACCAGCTCGCGCCGCTGGATGTACGCGTCGTTGCACAGGATCCCGTTGGTGCTGTTCAGATCTTCAATGTACCATTGGCCGCCCGAAAACACGAACCGCCCGTGCACGCGCGATACCAGCCGGGAAGAAAGCACGATGTCCGGCGTTTCGGTTTCCTTGCCGCGCCCAAAATAGACTTCCTGCCTGCCGTAGACGCCAAGATTGATCTGGCTGGGCTTCTGATCGCCGTCGAAGATGGTGATAAACTGCCCGCTCTGCCGCGCCGCTTTCTGGTATCGGTACCCCTCCGTTTGGTTCAGCCGGTTTTCATCATCCATGGTGCTATCCACCTTTCATTCCATGCCGCGAAAGGAGCCGCGCGCCGGTTTTTTTCTCTGGCAGGCAGCGCTGAACGGCCCGGAATCATAAAAATGCGTAAAAAAGTACAGCATACAAATTGTATCATAGAACAGCCTAAAAATCTATATCCTACTTATTGATAGTCCTTTTTTTGCTCATTAAGAAAGTATGAAAAATCCTGTAAAATGTTACAGAATTATTAAGAAATGATTGCGCCGCACGCTTTTCTGTCCGAAAGAAAGATGGAAAAGAACCGTTCACGCCAAAAAACGCGCCATTCGTCGCAAACGGTTGAAAGGCAATTGGGTCCATGGCATAATAGGGCCATCAAAAGGAACCGCGAAGCAAACGCTTCAGAAGTTAAGGAGGAAAAGAAATTATGGCAAGGTTTGAAGTAACGGTATCTGAAATGCAGAACGCGGCCAACAAGATCCAGCAGGCCGCCGAGAACTTCCGGGAAGCCGCGGCCCAGGTGCTGGCC